>CASDUD010000064.1 GCA_949283725.1 uncultured Ruminococcus sp. | reverse complement strand
ATTCACAGCCTCAGCTACCACTGGGTCAAGGGCCATGCAGACAATCCCAAAAACAACCGGTGCGACGCATTGGCGGTTGCCTGGTACAAAAATTACATGGGGTGAGGGTATGTATTTATCCATAGGCAGCGACATGGCGGTGCGTGACACCTCCATCATCGGCATTTTCCACATGGACAACACCACCACCTCCAAGCGCACCCGGGAGTTTCTCAGCCAGGCGGAAAAAGAGGGACAGGTCATCCCCTGCGATGACCTGCCCAAAAGCTTTATTTTGACAGCCGAATACGGCTTCCAAAAAGTCTACCTGACCTCCCTTTCCTCCTACACCCTGGAAAAACGGCGGCGAGTCGCCGCAGACGATTTCCCACGGTAGTCTATTGTGAATCGTTACTGCCCCTCCAGCGCCCGGTGAAGTTACCGGGTGGAAAACGAGGCGGCGCACCAAAGCCCCCCTTGCCATGAACTGCCCCAGCTTGTGCGGACAGTACAAAAAGCCCCCTATGTAGGAAATATTCAATTTATGCGGAGTGGCGCAGCGTCAGCGGCGCCACTCCAGTTTTACTGGTTCAGTTCAGTTTGTAGGGGAGCTTGTCTTATATTTGCGCAAGAAGCTTGTCTCTATAAGTGGAATCAAAAACCGCTTGGTGGAAGTCGAGCGCACGGTGTTCAGAACAAAGCCTTTCTCCCAACTTCGTTAATGGGTGATTTAGGAGCGTTCTGGATATTCCTGTTTGATTGATAAATCTCGCCCATGAAAATGCTTCGGCTACAACATCTGTTTTTGCGGCTAAAGGAACAAGGTTCTTTGCTAATCGTACCGCAGCCATGCTTTCTATGCTCTGTGGTGTAGCGTTAAGGAAGCTCTGAATAAATAGGCAAGAGCTGGCAGCGAGAGATTTTTTGTCAGACAAAAGAATGGAAAACAGGGGAATACTGTATGTATTTCCTGTTTTTCATTCTGCATGGATGGGGAAAAAGATCCGCTGTTCAGCCGCAGACGATTTATTCAGAGGTTCCTTAAGTAAAATCCGTTCTTCCTGCCTCATAATTTCATCCATCATAGTGCTACCCTCCATTCTCTAAGTCACTTGTGCTTAAATTCCAAAACTACTTCACCTTCGGGAGAAATGAACATCTGCATAGTTCGTATGTGTTGCGCCATAAACTGCTTTTTCTCTGCCTCGCTCATTTCAATGCGAGTTGTACGAAGAGCTTCTTCAAACATGGTATTCACATTGAGCTGCACTGCTTTGTCTATGTACCGGTACATCTCCTTATAAAGAGCACTCATCTTGATGTCCTCGGAATCCCCAGAGTAGAAGTCATCTATATAACAGTAGAAGATACCCGCGTTCAAAAGAGCATTCCTCAAATCGGGGCTGCTGTGGCCTCGCTCTATCATGACCAAGAAGCGTGCTTCGGACAGGGAACTGATAAGCCCCCAATAATCTGAATCACTGGACACGATTACAAAGGAATCAACATTATTTTTGTAGTGCTCCTGACAAGCTCTGGCAGTCAGCATAATGTCCACAAGGGATTTGTTCTGCTTGACCCGTTCAATCAAAATGTGTTCGACGGGGATTTTGGTGAAGCTTTCAAGGATTCGCCAAGCTGATGCAGTGTGGACATCATCAAATAGGATAATGGAAGCTATTTTTTTCGTATGCTGATAATCAAGGCTTTTCAGCGTGGCGCATAGCTTATATGGATCGGAATTTTCGCAATCGACCACCAGAACTACCTTTTCACTTGTGGCAATGAACTCGTAAATGCTTCCCTTTATGTAACTTCCAGCATCAGAAACTTTACTGTATTCGGTAAAGTAATCGTCATGCCATTGATATAGGAGCGTGACAAACTTTTTGTCGTTATACAAAACATTGCCTTCGTCCTTCGGTGCCCAGTTCATATACACCTGATATGGATAGCAAGCCCTGTACTGATAATAAAGAGAAGCTGCCGCCTTCGTTCCGCTTTCTTGCAGCCCGTCCGGCATGATAAAGAGTTCCTTTACATATTGCCAGTTTATCCACAAAGGAAAATATTTTTTGCAGTTGTTGATTCGGTCTGAGATCAGACGGTTAATTTCAACGATGTGCTGGTATAGTTTTTTGCTGGAACTTTTGAAAAATGAGACACCATCCAGTCGAAGTTGTTCGATGCTCTCCGGTGGGATGTACTCTGGCATAGAGAGAATGCTTCTGTACTCCGACACCATTTTCCCATTGATGTGTTTGAAATTCCTCTCAATCGCCGTTCTGATAATGCAAAGATGTCGGATTATTCTGGCTGCTTTCTCTTGTTCCAGTTTTTCGTAGACTTCAAGTTTCGGAGCTTCATGCTCATTTTCAAAGATCCGCTTCGGAACACC
>CASDUD010000063.1 GCA_949283725.1 uncultured Ruminococcus sp. | reverse complement strand
GCAAGCGATCAAATGAGTTTGTTCGAAACAGTAGATCCATTTACAGGGGAGAAATATAAAAAGCGGTGCTAAAACCCCTTAAGGGGTGGCTGAGAGTGAAATGCAGTTGGCAGACCTTTCTCAGCCCACTTAAGGGGCAGCATCAGTATCATGCCCTTATAGGGCTTTCGCAAACCACCCGTTTAACGGGTGGTTTTGATTAATGACAAGGCACAAAATCCTTGCAATACTGTATGTATTGCAGGGATTTCGGGCAAAGTCATAGGGAAAAATGCCAAAAAGCTGCCGTGGCATCTTGTGAAGACTGTTTCTTAACAATTCGTCTGTGAAAATTATCTGACACTAATCTCTCGACGCCGACCAGGTAATCCACTGGAATTTCGCCGTAAGCGGCACATTTCCTTCAAACGGTTTCAGCCATTCATCCACACCAATTCCAGGCCATGCATTGACCATGATTCTTCCTGGATTCGTTGGTATGTTTTCAGTAGCTCGATATCTTTCCACGCCATCTACATACCATGTAATGGAATCTTCCTGCCAGTCAAATCCATATGTATGATACCCCTCTGAAGCGTCAAAGCCCAAATCAAGCATATACTCATGTCCGCCAACGCCATCTGTATAGTAATTTAATTGCACTTTTGTGGTATCATATCCAAGAAATTCAAAGTCAATTTCATCCCAAGGATCACCATCAGAAGGCCCAGTATACATGAAAAATCCAGTGTCTACACCATTGGCTTTAATTGGCATCATAGAACACTCATAATATCCATAGCCGTATTTTTGATAGGTGCGATATTCGCCACTCAGATAATTATATTGGGACGATGGATCATCTGTTATGGTAATATTCATAACATCATCAAATATAATGTTTGATGATGTCCACCCACAGTCAAAAACGCCGCCATTTGTCCAAGGACCGGATGGGAAAAAGTAAGAACTACTGCCATTACGCAAATCCGCGACCATATTGGCATTTGTATTGATCGGCGTACCATAGTCGATTTCGCTTGTGCTGTCGCTGTCCTGATTCGAATCGTTGTCCTGATCCGTCTCCCCGCTGTCATCCACGTCCGCTGCATCAGAAATTTTTATCAAAGAAAGATCACTAATGGTGACGGTGCACGGTTCCAAATTGCTTCCGCCACAATTGAATGCCATTTGCACATTGGTATCCGTTGCACTATGCATCGTAAAAGTACCCTCATAATGCTGCACATCCGTAGTATAATCCAGTTGGATGGAATGGTACGGCGTATAGTCCCCATAGTTTTGCATTACATGGCAATCCATTGTGTGCGAGGCAGTGCTGGAATAGTCGAAGGAAATCTTATAGGTTGCGCCCTGTTCAAGGGCAATATTTTTATAGGAAACTTGTACATCCCATGTGTTGGTTCCACCGTTTTTGACCGAAGCCACAACGCCATTATTTGTGTACTGAATCTCCGCTTCTGCACTACCGCTTGTGTCTACCCAACTGGACCAGTTATCTATATCGCTGCACAAATTGTCTTGTTGCAGAAGCATCTTTCTTACCATACATAAATCCAAAGCATTGATACGACTATCTGTACATACATCGCCTGCTTTCCAGTTTGTCAAGCTGCCGCTTCCTAAGAGCCACTTCTGTAGCATCACTGCATCTGCTGTATTGAAAACGCCATCGTCATTCACGTCACCTTGCACTGTTGTATCTGGAACATAGGTGCTTCCCTGGGATGCGGCAAGCATCGTGCCAAGCAAATTCATCTCGGTTACATTACCAGTGGTTCTGTTATACAGCTTATACTGCAAACCATTGTCCCAATAGAAACAAGGTATCCCATAATCGGTACAGGTTTCTACATAGTACTTCGCCCAAGAAATGATCTCGTCCATATTATTTTTGGTATTGGCACAGCCAAATTCTCCAATGATTGCCGGAATCCCCTTTTGGACAAAATTATTATAAATGGCATTAAGCTGTTCATCCAAGTAGTTCTTATTATTCTCCCATGTTGTGTCATTCGGATAATGTTCAGAAGTAAAGTAAAATGGCTGGTACACATGACATTCTGCAATGAGTTTGTCTGATGCTGTGTCCTTCGGCAGCTCAAAATTCGATGTTATATAAGAATTTCCTGCCGCAGCATAGGTATTGACAATCAGACACCGCTGTGCGTTGTTCCCACCGGACGCACGAACAGTATCTACAAATAGCTGATTCAGATCATTTACAATATCCAAGGATCCCAAACTGGGGTTTACCCATTCGCTATTGTCATCCAAAATTTCATTGAAGCCCTCAAATAAAAGCTTATCGCCATAATCTACGAAACGTTCCGAAACTTGTTCCCAAATTGCCGTCAAGATCTCTTTTTTGGTATCCAGTTCATTACTGCTTGCTTTCAGCCAGCCATTTTCACCGGTATCATGATGCATGTTTAAAATACAATACATATCGTCCGTGAGAACATAATTGACCACTTCTTCCACACGATCCATCCATGCATCATCGATTTCATAGGTCTCAGGATCCATATGGTTGTACCATGTTACAGGAACTCGAATAGAGTCTACGCCGCTTTCTTTTACGCCGTCTATGAGTGTTTGCGTGGTTTTCGGATTGCCCCAGGAAGTTTCTGATAAAATGCTTCCTACGTTAAGCGTCCCTGTATTCGGACAAGCATCCAACGTGTTGCCAAGATTCCAGCCAAATCCCATATCTGCCACTACCTCAGATGCCGTTAGTTCAAAAGCTGCTTCTGTTTGCACAGGACTGAAATCTGTAAATGACATACCCACCAGAAGTGCCAGAACTGCGCTAAACGCACCCTTTGCCTTTTGTAAAATCATAATCATAGCCTCCTTCTTATGATTTTTTAAGAAATGTAAAGTTTACCCAAATCAAATTCAACTCCTATTAAAATTATAGCAATTTTGTCTAGATAGTACAATGATAAATCATGCAATTATAGTAACTTATCATGCAAAACGCTATTATTGAATGATTGACAAACAGAAGAATGAAAGATATAATAAAAAGCAGAAGAGATTTTATTTGTATAAGAGCCTGTCTCGCATCTCTTCGCACACATCTTTTTGGTGCATTTTGCTGGTTTCTGCGTGAAAAATCCTTGCCAGGCGAAAGCCTGCCTGCGGATTTTTTGCCTTGAAATCAGCGAAAACGCCCTCGAAAATCTATGCACGCCAAGATACGAAACAGGCTCTAAGGAAATGGGCTATGATTATCCGAAACATTGGATACAACCACTGTCATGATGCAGACTTTATCATTGAACGCCCGAACGGCAGTGGGGATTATCTACTCTTGCTGTTAAAAACAGCATCGATTTTTACCGTGGATGGAAAAGATTTTCTCATCCCCAAAAATTCTTTTTTCGTGTTCCAAAAAGACCGCCCTCAATATTATCGCTGTGTTCCACAACAAATATTTTCCAATGACTGGATTCATTTTCTATTTGAAGATGGTGAGGAAGAAAAATTTCTTTCATTAGGTCTAAATTACGAAACCCCCGTACAGCTTGATAATCCTTATTTTGTTAGTTTTTGCATAAAGTCTATTTCCAATGAGGTGTATTCTAATCACCGCCACAAACAAAGTAACATCGACCACTATATGGCACTGATTTTTAATCATGTCAGTGAATATTCGCAGGCAAAAGAAACTTTACATTTTGATACATACTATGAACGTTTATCCGCTGTCCGGAATAGAATTCATAGTGGCAATTATCAATTCTTCAGTGTTACGTGCAGCGCTCATGAAATTCGGATGAGTAAATCTCATTTTCAACATTTATATAAAAAATTTTTCGGTGTTACTTTCATGCAAGATTTGATTCAAAGCAGAATCGAACATGCCAAAATGCTCTTGTTAAACACGAATATGACAAGTGCAGATATTGCAAAACAGTGCGGATACAACAACTTTTCACATTTTGCAAGGCAATTTAAAGAACATACTGGCTTATCACCTTTGGAATATCGAATGCAATATATAAAATAGATAATTTTGTCATGTTTTCGCGGGCGTCGGTATCAGGTCGTTCGATAGCGAAAATATTTTTACGACTGCAAAGACCTATTCCACTTTACAGCAGATAGATTGATTTCTAATATCTTTTTTCCTGGCAGCATGATAAAAAACAACGGCAAATGGAGGACATTGCCGAAAAAGTATGGAAACTGACATACACGCAACGTTCACTCCTGTGAGGAATATACAGACAAAGGACGTTCCAAAAAGCGGCATAGTTCCACCCAGTTTTGTGCCACCGTTTCCTGCCCGTGCCGATAGTAGGCAAGAATCTTTTGTCGATTGCAAGCGAACAGAGAAATGGGCTGAATGGTTGGACGCAGAACAAAGACCTTGTGTATATGATGTAATCGGTGAATATGGCGTAATATCTGTTGATAGGTATCGATACGTGCCAGAATAGCATGATATAGCTGAGGATAGGTGGAGTAGTAGAGCCGATGCAACAGCGGTCGAAAAGACGTATAGTTGGTGGGCTTGGTGCCGGTTTGTCCGGTGCATACCACAATCACCTTTTCACATCCCACCTGTAGCAACGGTGCCAACGGAATCGGATCCGCAATGCTGCCATCGACAAAGTGTACCCCGTCCATTTTCACCGGCTTGCAAAGAATTGGCAGGGCGCAGGAGGCCTTTAGAGCGTTGCAGGCGCGGCTCGGGTTGCCATCATCCTCCAAGTAGACGGGTAAACCCGTTTCACAACAGGTAGCCACAAAAAAAGTTTGCATCGTTTGCTGCTTATAGGATGCCCAGTGCATCATGTCTGCATATGTGCTTGCCATACGTTCTAAATTCAGGAATTTACCCGTCGAAACCAGTTGAGCTACGCCAAAGCAGCGTTCTCTGTGATTTTTCAGCAGCATATCAAGTGAAAGCTTTGGCTGTCTCGAACGATAGTTTAGCATACATCCAGCACCCGCAGACGTACCGGAGACGGCATCGGCGTAGAACCCACGTTCCATCAGCGCATCAAGCACACCGGCGGTGAAAGCACTGCGCTCGGCACCACCTTCGAGCGCGATTCCTGTTAACATGGAAACCTCTTCCTTTCCTTGGGTCATGCCGCCCATTGATATCACAGATATAGTTCCTATTATACGAGTTTTTGCGAAGTATGTCAAGTTTTGTTTCTGATTTTTGTGTGGTTATACTGCGCATATTATGGGAAATCAAGCACAGAAAAAGGCAATTCACATGATTTCGGGTTGCGGTTTTTTCTGAAATTCATTTTTGCAATGCCAAAAGTATTGTAAGCCTCTACAAAAAGCGCTACAACAGCTCTAAGCGTTTCAAGTTTTCTCGGAAAACATCCACTGCGTCGTCGAAATATTGGAATATAGTGCCGCAAATGTGCATGAATGCTTTCAACCATAAAAGTATCGATTTTATCACGAATGTTTCGTACATGCTTACCCGAATAAACGATGTCGATATATTCCAAGTATCCGTCGGTACAGTAATACTCTGCTTTTCATGTGTAAGCCCTGCAAAAAGGAAACTCGACATTGACAATCGATGTCAAACAGTGATATAATTATGAAAACAGCAGAAGCTTGTTTTCTGCTTGAAAGTGTCATTCTTTTATCAACATCAACAACAAAAATTGCGAGGTGCATGGAAATGAAAAAATCGTTCTGCAAACGAGTTCTGGCGGCAGTGCTCAGTGCTGTGATGCTCTCTATCGCTGTTTCGTCCGGCAGTAGTATATGGGCTGCAAATATTGAGAAAACTCCTGGTATTCAGCTTCAGACAATCCTTATTGACAACAACGGCAATAACTGGACAACTGAAAGCTGGGGCGGTCAGAATATGACGCCTAATACAAACTGGACTACGCTATTGCTCGGCGACTATTATGAGAACGGTTATCTTAATTTCGAGGTAAAGAATGATAACGCAACGACTGTGGAATTCAACATCGGACTTTCCTCCAAAAAGCATAATGAGCAGGTAAAAATATACTGGACGGATATGGAGGAATATCAGAACATCAGTGCCGGTGCTGACTGGACAAGCTACTCTCTGCCGATCAAGGCTCTTGTAGACGCAAATCCTGATTCCGGATTTGATCTAGATAATTTCTGGCTTGTCTATGTCAACGGAGTGCCCAGCGGCAATACACTCTCATTTCAGAATATGACAATTACCTCCACCGATGATGAGCGTCAATATCCTCTGATAAAGGTCAATCAGGTGGGATATTACTGCAATGCGGCGAAGACAGCCCGTGTAAGCTATTTCGAGAAGTTTGGCTCACTAAACGGAAAGAACTATGAGATCGTTAATGCGGATAATGATGAGGTGGTGTATACCGATACACTGCCGGATGCCGTTTATGAGGAAGAATTCTCCGGCGAAATGGTGCATACCATCAGCTTCGATGAGGTTACCGAGCCGGGTACCTACTACATCCGCATTCAAAATACAGGACTTGACGAGTCTGCACGTTCGCCCTATGATACCGCCAGCGGACTTGAACTGAACACGCTGACCTCGGCGAAATTTGAGATCAGCAATCATGTCTATGATGGACTTCTGAATGACCTGACAAAATATTATTACTATCAGCGTCAGGGCATTGAAATTGAGGAGGAGTATGCCGGAGTTTTTGCAAGAGAGAACCTCCATCCGAATGATATTACCGTAAAGAAATGGTCTGATCGTGACAATCCCGATGCTGAGATCTTCGATGTTTCCGGCGGCTGGTATGATGCAGGTGACTACGGAAAATATGTTACACCGGGGGCAAATTCTGTGAGCGATCTGCTCTTTGCCTATGAAATGAACCCCGAGGTTTTCGCTGAACTTGAAATGAATATTCCTGAAACAGATCCGAATAATCCCAATTATGTGGACGCACCTGGTATTCTGAGCGAGATCAAATATGAGTTTGATATGCTCCTCAAGCTTGAGCACAGCAGCAAGGATGGTTCATTCTATACGGCCGCCAATTATGACACTGACACAGGTATTATCTACATAGAGGATACGCTTTATAGGACATCCAATCATGAGTCAGATGTGTCGGAAACAGACCTGCGCTGCCATCTGGCAACATCAGATATGGCTGCTGTGCTGGCTCATGCGTATATTGTATACAAAGATATCCCAGTATATGCGGACTTTGCGGAGCAGTGCCTTGAGACTTCGCTTCGTGCATGGGACTGGATCAACGATCCAGATAACAAGTTCAACACGTCCATTGCTGCGGCGAACCGTACCTATACTTTCAAAGAGGCTGATTTCGAGAGAAGCCGTTTCCAAGCAGCAGGAACGATCTACCGTGCGCTTACACTGAAGGGAGAGGATGCAAGCGAGTATGAGGAATATATGGTTGCAAACTGTAATACCGAAAATGTAACCAACTGCTTCAAGTCGGCATCCATCGGCTACGGACACAGCGGCAGAGCTTTCCTCGGATTTTTCCACTACCTTTACGGCAATGAAGCTGCTGCTCAGGAAATCATGGACGCTTTCTCTGAATATGAAACATGGCGCACAAGAATGCTGAAGTATGATACATGGGGACTTGAATCACCAAGCTGGGGCTTTTGGTGGGGTTCCAATAAATTCGTTGCACAGACAGCAATGACACTGATGCTTGGCGATCTTGCAGCATACGGCAAAGTGCAGGAGGATGTACAGACGAGTATCGAAAATCACGTGCACTATCTGCTTGGTGTAAATCCAATTTCGTTCAGCTATGTTTCGGGCCATGGTGAAAACAGTGTGGAAAATATCTTCAGCGCCATCTATTCCAAGGATGCAAAGCTGGATCCTTATCAGTGTCCTGCAGGATATTTTACTGAGGGCGCAAATGACAGCAATAATCCGCATCTTTCGAAGTTTACCGGCAAGTGTTATATGGACAGTGACAGCGAATGGACAACCAATGAAAATACGATCTATGGCAATGCAGCAATGATTTTCCTGACGGCGTCAATGATATCGCAGAATGCACCGGAAAAGGTGCAAGGTGATGTGAATGCCGATGGAAGCTTCACAGTTGCCGATGCGATCATGCTCCAGAAATGGCTGCTTGCAGTTCCAAATATAATACTAGCCGACTGGCAGGCAGGTGATTTTTGTAAGGACGGCAAACTCGATGTGTTTGATTTGTGTCTGATGAAATACGCCTTACAAAATCAATAAAAACACCCCGTCTAACATTTGACAGCAAATTGAAAGCACGCATATGCGCTTCAATGGCAAGTCTCAGGATATCAGATCACAGCAATCAAATGATAATAGATTCTAAAAATGGCGATTCCAAATCGCATTCCGTTAAAAAGCAGCACCTAGCACTTCGGATGCAAAGTGCACATTGATGTCGATGAAGAGACATATCTCATACATCATGCGAAAACGACTCGTGCTGATGTAGTTGGAACTTATTTAAAAAATCCTTACACGTATAAAAATGCCCATAAATCGCTGTTTGCGTCGTCGAAAATCCTTATCAGGCAAAAGTCTGCCTGCGGAATTTCGCCCAGCGCCCAGCGATCTTTGGGCATTTTTTGCACACAACCGTTTTTCAAACAAGCCTAATCTTTTACAAAGAACTACTTTAAAAAAAAGGACTTCTATCTGCTGTAAGCAGGGATGTGCGGCAGATTTTTGGGAAATCCAGCACAAAACTGCCCTTCTCCTGCCACGCTTGCAGGAAAAGCATGGGGTTCAAGCTCACCGTACTGCCCGCCGGCAGACAAAGGCGCAACACCAATTCTTTCGATTCCTCCATCACATCCTGCACCTCCACCATCGGCTTCAGATCCACTTCTTTCATACCTCGCTTGGTCTTTTTATGGGTCAGAATCATCTCCTGTGCCAAAAAGTCCAGAAATGTCTGGTGTAGCTGCGCCGGATCTTCCGTTGCAATCCGAATGGTATATTCCGCATACGTCAGTTCCTTAAAGGCATGCTGGGGCTTTCCTGCCGCCGTCACATGGATATTCTCTGGCAGTGCCGCATTCAACCGCTGCTGCACCTGCGCATAAGGTATCGAATCGGTCAGCTGCAACTCTACAATTTCCGCCAAACTGGTAAAGCCCAACGGTAGTGTAGCCGCAAAAGCTGTCTGCATATGCGGATGAAAGCCTTGAGAATATGCCGCTGGCAGCTTCGCTCGACAGACAGCACGTTGGATGCAGCGCATAAAATCCAGATGGGAAATATATTTCGCTCGCCCTGTCTTGGCGATACACAATCGTACTGGATAATTCAAAAACAAGCCCTCCCGATTCTTCGATTGACACCGCACCCTGCACACTTTTGGCGGCAGTGCGGCGTGGTGACAGCTGTATGCGCCAGCTGATTCTCGCGAATAAGGAAGTCCTTATCCACCAGATAATCCAGGTGTTCCCATGGAAAAATTTCCGTATACGGCCGTGTCCGCTGGGCATAGAATGCCGGCGAAAGGCCAGTTTCTTCGAACGCCTGAGCCCAGCGTGCATAGTGAAAATGCTCGCTCCAGCTGTCAAATTTACAGCCCAGTTGCCAAGCGTGTTCAATCACACGGCTTAGCCGCCGGTCGCCCCGTGCCAATACCGCCTCCAACAAGCTAATCTCATAGGCATGCCAGCTTACTTTGATTTTCTTACGGTTGCGGGAAGAAATGCAGTCGATTAGATGTTGCTGTCTTGCCAAAAGTTCGTCCTGCGCCACCTGCGGTTCAAACACAAATGGCGTACATGGCTTAGGGACAAAGGTGGCGCAGCTGATAGAAATTTGCACCTGTTTCCCTTTTGGATGCCCCGCCGTCTCATAAAACAGATCAATCAACCGTTCCGCTAGTGTCGCAATGCCGGCCACATCTTCCATGGTCTCAGTGGGCAACCCCATCATAAAGTACAACTTCACATTCGAAAATCCACCGGAAAAGGCAAGCGCGGCCGTGCGAAAGATCTCTTCCTCCGTGACATTTTTATTGATGACATCCCGCAGCCGCTGGGTACCCGCCTCTGGCGCAAACGTCAAACTGCTTTTGCGAACACCCTGGATGCGCTCCATCAGTTCTCTGGAAAAGTTGTCCACCCGCAAAGAAGGCAGCGTCAGATTGATGCGGTTTTCTTCAAAATAAGGCATCAAACGCTGCAATGTCTCTTCCAATCGACTGTGATCACTGGTACTCAACGAGGAGAAAGAGAGCTCCTGATAGCCAGTAGAATCACAGAGCGACCGACATTGACGTTCAATTGTCTCCGGAGATTTTTCCCGGAAGGGTCGGTACAAAAAGCCCGCCTGACAAAAACGGCACCCTCGAATGCAGCCCCGTAGCACTTCTTCCACGGCTCGGTCATGTACAATTTCCATATAGGGTACCACAAATGTCTCCGGATAAAACACCTGGTCCATATCGTCCACCACGCGCTTCTGTACGGTCTGGGGTGCATCACCCTTTGGCGTAATGGCAGCAACCGTTCCATCTTCGTGATAGGTCACTTCATATAGCGAAGGGACATAGATACCCGGGATCTGGGCGGCCGCCCGGAGAAATTCTGCACGAGAAGCACCCTTCTGTTTCATCAATAGATATAGATCCATCACTTCCAGATTGACTTCCTCACCCTCGCCCAAAATGAAAAAGTCAAAAAACGGTGCCAACGGCTCTGGGTTACACACGCATGGCCCGCCTGCAAAAACCAGCGGCACCGCCAGTGAATCCCCCCGCTGGTCCGCATGAAGCGGAATCCCCGCCAAATCGAGCATATTCAGCACGGTGGTATAGGACAACTCGTATTGAAGTGTAAATCCCACAAGATCAAATGTCCGCACAGGCGTTAGACTTTCCAGTGCATAGAGGGGGATCTGATGCGCCCGCATCAGAGCTTCGAAATCCTCGTCAGGGGCAAATACCCGTTCGCACCAATAATTGTCTCGGGCATTGATCAGACTGTATAGAATTTTCATTCCCAGGTGAGACATCCCAATTTCATAGGTATCGGGGAAACAAAATGCAAACCGCACATCTACTTTCGACGCATCCTTAACAACGCTCCCCATCTCGCCGCCAATATACTGTGCCGGTTTCTGTACTCGCATCAGAAGCGGTTCAATTTGTGATAAAACGCCCATATTCTTCCTTTCATTCCGAAAATATTCTATACGCCTGTTTCGCATCTCTTCGCACGCATCTTTTCAGTGCATTTTGCGGATTTTGCCTTGAAACCAGCAAAAATACCCTCGAAAATACGCACGACAAGATACGAAACAGGCTCTATGGCAACTTCACAAAAAAACTTGCCAACGGCTTTTTGCAGCATTGCCTTTTCCTATTATATCGAATTTTTTTACGAAATGCAAGCACTATATGATGTGTCCGCAAAAAAGACGCTCTGGAAGCCATTTCAGCACCCAAAAGCGTCTTCGGAAGATTCCAGACAAACGATCCTCCCCTATTCCAACAGTTGTGCTCGTAACAGACTGAG
>CASDUD010000062.1 GCA_949283725.1 uncultured Ruminococcus sp. | reverse complement strand
AGAAAGGAGCTTTTGACAATGGTATATGTATTTCTGGCAGAAGGTTTTGAAGAAGTCGAAGCACTTTCGCCCGTGGATATGCTGCGCCGGGCTGGTGTAGCTGTAACCACCGTGGGCGTGACCGGAAAAGTTGTCACCGGTTCGCACAAGGTGCCGGTGACGGCGGACATTACCGAGTCCGAGTTACAGCTCGATGGCGCGGTGGAGATGATCGTGCTGCCGGGTGGGATGCCGGGTACACTGAATGAGGAAAAATCTGAGATGGTACAGGCCGCTATCGACTATTGCGCCCAGAATGATCGCTATATCGCCGCGATCTGTGCGGCTCCGTCCATTTTGGGGCATTGCGGTCTGTTGCATGGCAAAACGGCGGTTTGCTACACCGGATTTGAACAGGAACTGACAGGTGCCGAGATTGGCAGCCAAGGCGTAGTGGTGGATGGAAAGATCATCACCGCCCGGGGTGCCGGCGTAGCGGTGGATTTTGGCTTGACGCTGGTGGGTGTTTTGCTGGGTACAGAGAAACAGGCGCAGATCCGTGCGTCTATCCTCTGTGACTGAACGCACGGCGGCGAAGCAGGCACTGCGTGACCGGATGCGCCAGCTGCGCCAGAGTACGCCGCCCGAAGAAAAGGCGGCACTCGATGCGGCGATGGCACAGTGCTTCTTGCACAGCACGTTGTACCGCCGATGTCAGCAGTTGTTTTGCTTTGTATCGCTGCCGGAAGAACCAGATACTTGGGCGGTGTTGCAGACGGCACTGGCAGACGGCAAGCGGGTGGCAGTCCCCCGCTGTCTGGCGGCGCATCAGATGCAGTTTTTTCGGCTCTTACCGGATCTTCCACTCTCGGCGCAGCTGGCACCGGGTACCTATGGCGTGTGGGAGCCGCACAAAGATTTGCCGCTGGAATCCCCCGAAAAGACGGCGCATCCGCTTTGTCTGGTGCCAGGGCTGGCGTTTGACCGGACGGGCGGGCGGCTCGGCTATGGTGCCGGGTATTATGACCGATTTCTGGCGGCACACGCCGAATTGAGAACCATTGGCTATGGGGCTTCGAAATATATGGTGGATCATGTTCCGATGACGTCGACGGATGTGCGTCTGGATGGCGTGGCGACAGAGAATCTGCTGGAGGTATGGCATGGAGAAAAAAGAAATGAGTCGTGACGAACTGCTGGATGAGATCCTGCGGGAGACGGCGGCACCTAAAACAACCAATTCCCCCGACTCTGCCACTGCGGCATCTCATCGGGTAAAATCTGCGGCTTCTGCATCCGATGGGCAAAACGATGGCAGAGCAGAGACAGTACATACAGCGTCCCGGCGTATGGATACTGCCGGAATGCACACGGCATCGGTACCACAGACAGAGCCGATCCAGCCGGAATCGGAATTGGAATCTGAGACGGGATCCGACCCAGCACCGGCCGCATGGCGGCAGACGGCATCTATGCCGGCAGAACAGTACGATGAAATGTCTGGGCATACGAGTACATTTGACCGGATGGGCGAGACCGCCTCGCATATTGCCAGCCAAACGGCTTCGCGTCGTTTTTCCATCGACCCGCTGTATGCAGACTTGGAGGGCGAGAGTCAGCCGTTCCGACCGGAGCTGGCACGGGCGGCAGGGACAGAGCCGCTGTCCACTCGCCCTCGAAAGAAGCGCAAGAAACACCGTGTCGTCACCGCCTTGATCATGATCATCGTCATCATTGCTGTGTCGGTGCTGCTGTCCAGCCTGATGATCGTGTATGGCAGAGATTTGCTTGGCATTGACAGCGACAGTTCTACCAAAATTGTCACCATCCCCCAGGGGGCAACCGTGAAAGATGTGGCACAGGTGCTGGAAGAGGCGGGCATCATCGACAAGCCAGAATTTTTCGTATTGATCGCCGGCATGAGTGACAAGGACGGCGACATCAAGCCTGGTGATCATGAACTGCGGGCAGATATGGCATATGAGACGATTTTGAGCGAATTGGTGAGCGACCCGTTGGATAGTGCTCTCTCGGTGTCCGTCACCTTCCCGGAGGGCATTCGGCTGGTGGATGCGGCAGATCTGTTGGAGGAAAACAACGTTTGCGATGCGAGTGAGTTCCTCGACTATTTCGATAACGATGCGCAGTTCGGGCTGGCATATGAGGAGTATCTTCCCTCCTTCCAGGACGAGAAGTTCTACCACATGGAGGGCTATCTCTTCCCGGATACGTACACCTTCTATCAGGAGATGGATGTGGAGCTGGTGTGCGAGAAGATCCTGAGCAATTTCAACAGCAAAATTACCACAGAGATGTACGATCGCATGGAGGCACTCGATCTATCACTGGACGATACCATTACATTGGCGTCAATGATTCAGGCAGAGGCTGGCAATACCGAACAGATGGCAACGATTTCGTCGGTATTCTGGAATCGTCTAAACAATGCTACAGAGTACCCGCTGCTCCAGTCCGACCCCACCACAAAATATGTGGAGGAGGTCATCAAGCCGCACAGTGAGTCGTATGATCAGGATCTGTACGATTCCTACGATACCTATGTATGCACCGGGCTGCCGGCTGGTCCGATCGGGAATCCGGGGTTGGATGCGATCACGGCGGCACTCTATCCGGAGAATACAAATTACTATTACTTTTATTCCAACATTGATACAAAGGAAACCTTCTTTGCCGAGACGCTGCAAGAGCATGAGGCAAACCAAGAAAAGGTGAAACAGCAGCAGGCTGCGGCGGAGGAAGCAGCGGACGAGGAGGCAGACGGCGATGCGGCAGAATAAACCGGAGTTGCTCGTACCTGCCGGCGACCTCGAACGGCTCCAGGCAGCGCTTGATTTTGGGGCAGATGCCGTCTACCTGGGCAGGGACAGCTTTAGTATGCGAGCGGCAGCGGGCAACTTTCACAGCGTGGAAGATTTGGAGCAGGCTGTCGCGCTGGCGCACCGCCATGGAAAAAAGGTCTATCTCACCTGTAACACACTGCCTCGCACGGAGGAAGTCCCCGCCTTTCCGCAGTTCTTACAGGAGGCAGTGCAGGCGCAGGTGGATGCGCTGATTTTGGCAGATTTTGGGCTTTTGGCGATGGCGCGCCAGCTTTCCCCAGAGATGGAGATCCATATGTCCACTCAAATGGGCATTGTCAATGATGTCACCTGTCGGGCATTGTATGATCTGGGTGTCAAGCGGGCAGTCCTGGCACGGGAACTGTCCCTCGAAGAGATCCGGGCGATTCGGGAAAAAATTCCGTCAGATATGGAGTTGGAAGTCTTTGTGCACGGGGCGATGTGTATGTCCTTTTCCGGGCGGTGCCTGTTGTCGGCGTATCTGACCGGGCGGGATGCCAACCGTGGGGCATGTGCCCAGCCCTGCCGCTGGCAGTATCATCTTATGGAATCGACTCGTCCGGGGCAGTACTTCCCTGTGGAGGAGGACGATTCGGGGACATATCTGTTCAATGCCCAGGATTTGTGTATGATTGATCATTTGCAGGCGTTACTAGATGCCGGTGTGGATAGCTTGAAAATCGAAGGGCGCAATAAGTCGGCGTACTATGTGGCGGTGGTCACCAATGCCTATCGTGCCGCCCTCGATGCCGCCATGCAGGGACAGCCTGCACCGGCGTGGGCATTGGACGAGGTGACCCAGGTCAGTCATCGGGAATATTGCACGGGCTTTTTCTATGGGCGGGAGAACGCCGCCCAGCGGTACGCCAGCAGCAGCTATGTTCGCCGCAGCGATGTGGTAGCGGTGGTAGAATCGTGCCGGAATGGGCGTATCTATCTTACCCAGCGCAATCGCTTTTTCGCGGGCGATACGCTGGAAGTCGTAGCACCCGGAAAGCCGCCTGTAGCGATCTTGGCGGCGCAGTTGCAAGATGGTGCGGGTCAGCCCATCGAAACGGCGAATCATGCGATGATGGCTTGTTCCATCGAGAGCAGTCAGACCTTCCCGCCTCGGAGCGTGGTGCGAAAGCCTCTTCCTTCACAGGAGGGCAGCGCATGAATTGCCGGTGGAAAGAGCCCATGACGGGGCTGTTGCTGTGCCTGATGCTTTCTGGATGCAGCCGTATCAGCCACACGGCGGGCATGGCAGTGGAAACACGCCCGGATGCGGCACCGGCATTGCCAGAAGTACCGCTGTCCTTCCCCGCTGGAGAGAATGACCCCTATGAACAGGTGGTACAGTTTTATCAGGCAGAAGATGACAGCGTAACGGCGGCGCAGAAACAAATGTACGCCTATCGCAATCAATATGCGCTCTATGATATGAACGGAGACGGTGTGCTGGAACTATTTGTGAAACTGGGCTATAGCGAGGCGGACTATCAATACACGGTGTGGACACTCGACGAAAGCGGTGCCCCGGTACAAACGGGCGGCAATTTCAGCGGTGCTCATACGGCACTCTATGGCGCAGAAGGGACAGCCGGCGTATTCACCAATAGCTGTCATATGGGCAGCCAGTCGGTGAGGCAGTACACCCTTTCGGCAGATGGCATATTTTCCGAAACGGTTGTCTATGCCGAGACGCTGACAGACGAGGAAGTGTCCCTGTGCGGCTTCTATGCGCTGTCGGCAGAGGAGGGCTATTTCGTCCTAGAGGAACAGCCGATCGGCCACTATGTCTATGCCGAGAGCGCACACCAGGCGGCGGAAACCGGTGTTCCGACACTGACGCAATACCAGGCACAACTGGAAGCTCTTCGCACGGCAGTGGGATAATTTGTGGTAAAATATAAAAATGCGGATCACATTCGATACGTGATCCGCATTTTTAGCTATTATGCATGATTTTTCATGCAGCTGTCTTTCAAAAACATGGGTGCAAGCCCAAGAGAACCTACAAAACGGTTGTTTATTGCTCCCTTCTACTCACATGCAAAAGAATAGAGCAGTTGTTTTCTGATTGAAAATAACTGCTCTTAGTTGAAATGATGTTTATTTACTGCTCTTTGCAGACTTCTTCACTTCTTCATGATAGAAAAAGTTCACGACTGTTGGCGGATCATAAAATCCCTTTTGCATAGTATCGTCATCCCTGACATATTCCAGCCCATTTTGGGATGTATAATCCCGAATGGAATGATCCAATTTCTCCCAGTATAAACGGCTGCCTTGATAATAAATCTCATTGTAGAGTTGAACAAGCGCTGGATGCTTATCGTGAATATAATCCATAATGACACTTTTATAGCTGCCACGCAAGTTTAAGTTTTCCAGCCAGATAAGCTGACACTGATCCTTTACCCTGTTGATGATGGCGGTCACATCTGTAATTCCGGGAAAAATAGGAGAGATAAAACAGGTAGTTCTAATGCCCTTCGCATGAAGTTTTTTCATTGCCTCAAGCCGTCTTTCTATGCTGACTGCTATATCCATATCGTTTTTGAAACTCTCGTCCAATGTATTGATGGAAAACCCTACCCTTGCATCTGGGAAAGTTTTGATGAGATCTATGTCTCGCAACACCAAGTCAGATTTTGTCTGAATACTTAGTTTAATCCCACTCCCTTTCAGCTGCTCCAGTAAGGAACGGGTTCTTTTATAGGTTTCTTCCTGCGGATTGTATGGGTCGGTGACTGAACCAAAGAATAGTTCTTTCCCGGCATACTTCTCTGGTTTTTTGATTTCTGGCCAGTACTTCACGTCAAGAAAGGTGCCCCACTCCTCCGAATGGTTCGTAAATCTTTTCATAAAGCAGGCATAGCAGTATTTGCAGGCATGGGTGCATCCCACATAAGGGTTGATGGAGTAATCGCTGACCGGCAGATTCGATTTTGTCAAAACGCTTATTACTTTTATTGCTTTTATAATTGGCTCCATTATATCACCTTTATTTCCACCTTCCAAAACGAATCTGTTTAGTAAGATCAGCAACATTTTGTTCAAGTTCAGTCTCATTAGGGTCAGCGTATCCAATCCCAATAAATACGGGGATCATATAGGTCGGCGGCACCTTCAGCTTTTTCTTTACAATATCATGTTCTTCATTGAGCGGGATTCTCATGGAACAGGCTAGCCCCTCCGCAGTTGTTGCAAGGAATATATTTTCTATGACACACCAGATGGTGGAAAATGGATTCAGTTTAGATACGTACTCGCCATTCAGCTCTTTACACTTAAAGACGGGGATCACCACATATGGTGCGTCCTTTAACATTGTATACTGTCTTGGCATTGCATAAGCATACATTTTCTGGGCAAGTGTAGTCGGATATGGTCTTGGCGTATTTAGGTACTTTTCGGCATCAAACTTGTCGGCGATCTTCTTGGCATATTCAAATGCATACTCTTTTTCTGCATCCGTTCTCAATATGATATAACTCCAATTTCGATTGTGATTCCAAGTAGGCGCCTGGTTGCCAGCGTCCAAAATCCTTTGGATAATTTGAAAATCGACCTCTTGATTCAAAAACGCTCTTACAGTTCTCCTTTTGCAAACAGCCTCATAGAATTCCATGTTGTTCTCCTTCTAAATCACTATTTTTTGCCTTGTTTTAAGAAAATTAGATCAGAAAGCTGGAATGAATCCACGGTGCTTATATTATATAATAATAATGCTTTCTGCAAAACATAATCAACAGCTAAACTGGCTGTTTTGGAATTAAGAACTGCTATTTGGTGAAACCGACGGAGTTTGGGTCATCATTACTTATCTTGAAAAGGAACGCTTATCGCTCCAGGATCTGGCTGCGGTCGGGGCCATTGCCCACCATAACGACCTTGCATTCGCAGACTTCCTCCAGCCGTGCAATGTATTTCTTACATGTCTCGGGCAGTTCCTCAAATGTCTTGCAGCTGGTGATATCCTCATCGAAGCCTTCGAATTCCTCATAGATCGGCTCGCAGTCTGCCAGCGATTCCAGCGCCGGGGGGAAATCCTTCCATACCGTGCCGTCCGGCTTGCGATAGCCCACGCACATCTTCAGCGTGCCAATGCCGCTTAAGGTATCCAGCTTGTTGATGGCAAGCCCGTCGAGTCCGTTGGTACGTACTGAATGGCGCACAATCACCGCATCGAACCAGCCCGTGCGGCGTGGCCTGCCGGTCGTGGTGCCAAATTCGCCGCCCTTATTGCGGATGATATCGCCCATTTCGTCGTCCAGTTCGGTTGGGAACGGTCCCTTCCCTACACGGGTGGTGTATGCCTTTGCCACACCAATGATATTGGTGATGGTTTTCGGGCCAATGCCTGTGCCGATGCAAGCACCGGCAGAAATTGGGTGAGAGGAGGTGACATAGGGATAGGTGCCAAAGTCGATGTCGAGCAGCGTTGCCTGTGCGCCTTCGAACATGATGGTCTTGCCTGCTTTGTCTGCCTCATAGGTCAGCACGGAAACATCTGCTACATATGGCGCCAGCCGCTTGCCGTATTCGATATATTCGGCGATCACGGCATCCAAATCAAAGGCTTCACCGCCATATACCGCCGTGATGATCTTATTTTTTAGTGTACCGGTGGTGCGAGCCTTTTCGGCAAAAATCTCTGGATGTACCAAATCATACACACGCAGCCCGCAGCGTTCGTATTTATCCATATACGTCGGGCCAATGCCCCGCTTGGTCGTACCGATGTCAGCGTTGCCCCGGAACTTTTCTGACAGTCCGTCTAGGGCGATATGCCACGGCATGACCACATGAGCACGGGGGTCGATCTTCAGATTGGCGGTAGAAATCCCTCGGCTCTCTAGGCTGTCCAGTTCCGAGGTAAAGTCTTTCGGGTCGAGTACTACACCTGCGCCGATGAGGCATAGCGTATCCGGATACAGAATCCCTGACGGAATCAGGTGCAGCTTGTACACCTCACCGTTGTTGACCACCGTATGACCGGCGTTGTTGCCGCCCGTGGCACGAACCACTACATTAGCTCGAGAAGCCATGATGTCAATGATCTTCCCTTTTCCTTCGTCTCCCCATTGGGCACCGACTATGATATTTGCAGGCATAAGAATTCCTCACTTTTCCAAATCTCAGAATTTTCGAGTGCAGTATAAACTGCATCACACCATTTTATTATAACAGAGTTTTTGTGCAAATGCAATAGAATTTCAAGAATTTTTTCCTTTATCCAAAATCCCTGTCACCGAAAAAGCGGCCCGCCTTTCGGAAAGCCGCTTTTGCTGTAGATTGTGTTAGCGCCTGTTTCGCATCTCTTTGCACGCATTGTTTGGGTGCATTTTGCTGGTTTCTGCGCGAAAGCTCCTTGTCAGGCGAAGGCCTACGGATTTATGAAAAATTTTACTTGAAAATCCGCATATCTTTACGTGCGCACGCACTAGAACCGTCCCGCTTCATCCTTGATATGGCTCCACATATAGCGCAGCATCCAGCCATCGAAGTCGGTGATTTTGGTGGCAGAGCCCGCCATCATGAGAGAATTCTCCCCGCCGGGGAAACCGCCCGGTGGAAATCCGTTGGATTCGCCCTCGCCGCCGTAGAAATCCGTCATGCCAAAACCGTGGCCGATCTCATGTTCCAGCACATGGATGCCGGTGCCATTCAGCATTTGGAGATAAGCATCGTCAGAGAGCCGCTGTCCCCAGTCACCGCCGCAGCCGCCGATTGCCGGAAAGCCCTGGGTGGCCCAGAGGTACATATCAAAACGTGCATCCAGGCCGCCCGGATACTCGTAGGACGGATCGGTGAAATGGTCGAACCGGGACAATTCGCTCGGTGCGCTCGGCAATAGCGTCGGAATTTCCTCCACACCGTTGGATGTGTCATAGGTGCTGTCATAGGGTTCAATGAGATCGTCATATACAACTTCATCCAGCTGGAGATCCAGCAATACGGACTTGTCTAGTACCGCCCAGCCCACGATGTTGACATCGATGTGGTCATACGCCCATCCATCCCAGCCGGAGAGCCAACTTGCCCAGCCGTTGATGGAGTCCTCTACGAGCGTCTCAAGCTGCTGCCGCTGTTCTAGCGTGACTTCTTTGTAGGATTGCCAGCGTACAACATAATTAATGGTACCTTCGCCTGCCACAATTTGGTCAAAAATGGTGTTTCTGCGTGCCGTGGATTGTTCCACTGAAATCCGGTTGTCCCAAATCCAGTCAGCGGCATAGCGGTATTCTTCTGGGAAGTCAGCCATCGTCAGCATTTCCGGAGCTGTCGTGGCGGGTGTAGTTTCGGTGGTCGTTTCAGTGGCTACAGGCTCAGTGATCGTGACGGGCGGTGTAGTCTCTGTCACGGGCGGTTCTTCCGGCGTGATTACAATCGTGTTATCCGGCAGATGAATATCCGCAAAATCCAGCGTCTCTTCCCCCAGCAGATACTGCTGTAACAGGACTGCATCTGTTGCTGTCAGACGGCCATCGCCGTCCATATCGCCCACGGCCGTCTGTACAAAACTGCCGTTTTGGGTGTGTGCCAACTGCCGCAGCATCGATAGATCTATGCCGTCCAGCGTACCGTCCTGGTTGATATCACCGGCACGCAGATTGGTGACAGCTTCCGGCGCGATCTTCGCATAGGCAGTGCCTCCGCTGGACAGCGTGCCGTCTTCTGAAAGCGTGAACACACCGGGTGTCGTGGAGATCACAAGCTCATCATTTTCATCGATTGCAAGATAATATTCGCCCTGTGACAGGGCAGATTTTAGCGTCAGTCCGCCCAGTTCTTCGGTGAAATACCAAGTGTTGTAGGGAGCCACGCCATTCGCTGGATAGAATCCAGTGTGCTTTCCCTCCCCCTCTATCTGGGCGGGTACGCTTAAATAGTAGCCATCGGGATTGCGCAGGACATATCCGGTCCAGGTGTTGTAGGGCACGGAAGAGGCAATCCATGATGGAATGGTCGCGACTGCCAAAGCTGCCGCCGTTAGTGCCGCTGCACCGCGCCGAATGCATCTGTTTTGCTTCATGAAATATGGTTCCTTTCTACATGGGGTTTCAGCAGACGATGCACAAAGTCGCTGACGGCTTTGTACGGCGCTGCCATAGATTTTGCCGTTTTCTTCGTCCAGCAAGCCTTGCCGGTCGAAAGTTTGTCTGCGGAGTCTTGTCTTGTATCCGAAAAAAATGTGCAAAAATCCGCATAGCGATTGTGTGTACACACATGAACACACCGCATACTACGAAAATTATACCACACATTTTATATAATTTCAACCAATTTTTTCAAAAAATAAAAAGAAATTTTATAAGGACATCACATAAAATCGATATATCGCATTTTGAGCAATGATATGTTAAAAAACGATGGCGCAGTCAGCGCACCGGATGAATTCCACGATTTCCAAAATTTTTTGAAAAAAGGCTTGACTTTTGGGAAATGGTCTGATATAATAGGTGTGTTATCCTTGCTCGCATCATTCGGTGCGGGCGAAATCCAGAAGGAGGTGTTATAGTATGGCAAAGAAACAGGAATCCTACGAACTGATGACGGTTTTCAGTCTGAAGAACGGGGAGGATGCAGTGAAGGAGCTGGTAGAAAAGTTCCGCGAAAAGATTGCATCTTCTGCCACACTGGACGAAGTAAATGAGTGGGGCAAGCGCAAGCTGGCTTATCCGATCAACGATGAACCCGACGGGTACTATGTGATCTATACCTTTACTTCGACGCCGGATGTTCCGGCAGAGGTAGAACGTGTGCTGAATATCACAGATGGTGTTCTGCGTTCTCTGGTAACAGTGAAGTAAGTTCGTTTTAGATGTTTTCAGAAGGACTTTATAGAAGTTTATAAAAGGAGAGGTTTGCGGTGCTGAACAAAGTCATATTGATGGGGCGCTTGTGCCAGGATCCGGATTTCCGGCAGACAACAAGTGGCGTGGCCGTTTGTCGCTTTACCGTGGCAGTGGATCGGCGATATACCAATCGCCAGACAGGTCAGCGGGAGACGGATTTTATCAATGTTGTTACCTGGCGGCAGCAGGCAGAGTTCGTAAGCCGGTATTTTCATAAGGGAAGTATGATTATCGTGGAAGGCAGTCTGCAAAATGATAATTATACCGATCAGAACGGCGTGAAGCAGTATCGCATGAATGTACAGGCGGACAATGTTTCGTTCGGGGAAACAAAGCGGGCTGCCCAAGAGGGTAGCGGCTATCAAAATGCGTACCAGACGCCCGCCTATAATGCGCCTGCTCCCGGCTATGACCAGTCGGCTGTATCCGCACCCTCTTCATCCCCGGCACCTGCGCCCGCACCAGCAGCGCCCGCTGCCCCTGGTGCACTCCAGATCGGGGATATGAACGATTTCGAGGAAATCCTTACGGACGGTGAAGTGCCCTTCTGATGCAGAGGAACGATGAAAAATACCGCACAGCAGATAGGAGGATAGATTTCGCATGGAGAGAGAAAGATCGCAGCGCGGCGGTAAGCGTCCGCGGAAAAAGGTTTGTATGTTCTGCGTAGACCGTGTAGACCGCATTGATTATAAAGACGTGGCAAAGCTGAAAAAGTGTATGACAGAGCGTGCCAAGATTCTGCCTCGCAGAGTTACTGGCACTTGTGCCTTCCACCAGCGTGAACTGACAACTGCCATCAAGCGGGCAAGACACATTGCACTGCTTCCGTATGTCAGCGACTAATGCAGCATCCACAGGGATGATTGCCAAGGCGTTTCGGGTGTGTGCCCGGAACGCTTTTTTGCTACCAGTTTTCTCCCAAAAAACCATTGCAATGCCCGGCGCAGTGTGGTATAATAATACTAATCTCTAACCAAACCCATGAAAATCTTCACCGTCATCCACTCGCTGCTTGTCGTCAAACGCCCTCGGAGTGCAACAGTACGCCTTCGGGTGTCTTCTAAATCGGCGAGTGCCTCTCGGCGAATCTTTTCATGGAACTGATCGGGGATTTGTATAAAAAACAGCAAGATCATAGAATGGCTGGCTGTATGATTTCGGCACATATGCTTTGTGCAGCATGATCTCGATTTACACAATTAGAAAGGAAGTTTTTTCGCTATGGATGCTAGTACATTTCCTGTACCCTTTTCGTACCATTTGGTATTTTGTATTGTTGCTGTGATATTTTTTGTCATCCAGTTTATTCGCCTGAAACGTCCCTATCAGTTGGTGTTGGCGGCGGCCATAGCCGCTTCGCTGCTGATCTATGTTGGCGACCCGCACAACCGCACCTGGTTCCATATCGTGGGCGTGATAGAAGTGGTGTTGCTGTTGGGGGCCATTGTACTCTCCATCATTGGACGCATTCGCGGCCGAAAGGCAGGTACGCCTGCTGAGAAGGAGACGGAGACTATGGCATGAAAATCGTGATCACCGATGCTTCCACGCTTACCCGTGCGGATATCACGCCAGCACGGCTGGCTGCTTTTGGGGCTGTCACGGCGTATGACTTTACAGCGCCGGAAGAGGCTGCCCAGCGTATAGGCGATGCCGATGCCGTTTTTTGTAATAAGACAGTGCTGGGGGCGGAGGTATTTGCCAACTGTCCGCGCCTATGCTATGTTGGGGAATGTGCCACGGGCTATAACAATATTGCGATTGAGTCGGCGAAGGCGCACGGTGTGACTGTCTGCAACGCCGGTGCCTATTCCACCGAGGCGGTGGCACAGCATACGTTTGCGTTGCTGCTCCACCATTATAATCGGGTGGCTGCTTATGATGCGGCAGTGCGTGATGGCGCCTGGAAGCGTGCGAAGACCTTTTCTCTGCCGCTGTTCCCGATGGAGGAATTGGCCAGCAAAACGCTCTCCGTCATTGGTTATGGCAGCATCGGCAGGCGTGTTGCCGCCATCGGTGCGGCGTTCGGCATGAAGATCCTGGTGGCCACACGTACCACACCGGTGGATTGTCCCTACCCACTGGTGTCGCTGGATGCGGCATTCCAACAGGGCGATGTGGTTACCCTCCATACGCCCCTGACGGAACAGACAGCACATATGGTGGATGCAAAGCGGCTGGCAATGATGAAGCCGAATGCCATTATACTGAACACCGCCCGAGGCGGTCTGATCGTCGAAGCCGACTTGGCGTATGCGCTAAAGCATGGCATCATTGCCGGGGCGGCACTTGATGTGCTGACGGAAGAACCGATGGGCGACACGCCCCTCTATCAGCTGGAAAACTGCACCATTACCCCACATATTGCCTATGCGCCGGAAGGGACGCTGCGTCGGCTGGGGGATATCGTGGTGGAAAATTTTCGGCAGTATCTGGCGGGCACGCCGCAAAATTGCATCGTTTCGCCCCCAAAAGGCGAAACGGCGAGGAGTTAGGAAACAATGATAGACATTTCAAAAAAAAAGCGAATTGTGCTGAAGTTCGGCACATCTACGCTGACCCATAAAACCGGAAAGCTAAATATTCGCCGGATGACGAATCTGGTACGAATTTTGTCCGACCTGCATAACGCCGGAAAGGAGTTATTGATCGTGTCCTCCGGTGCCGTGGGCATGGGCGTGGGGAAGCTGAATCTGCCGGCACGCCCGAAGGATACACCTTCGAAACAGGCAGCGGCGGCTGTGGGGCAGTGCGAGCTGATGCACATCTATGATGATATGTTTGCGAAGTACAGTGTCACTGTGGCGCAGATCCTTCTGACCCGGGCAACGCTCAACAACGACCGGCTGCCGCATGTGCAGAATACCATCCGGCGGCTGTTGGAGATGAATGTGATCCCTGTTGTCAATGAGAACGACACGGTATCCATTGACGAGTTGGAACTGGAGATTGGTGAAAACGATTCCCTAGCGGCACAGCTTGCTGTAGCAGTAGATGCTGACCTCTTGGTGATTCTCTCGGATATCAACGGGCTGTATTCCGCCGATCCGCGCAAGCATGAGGATGCACAGGTCATCCGTGTGGTGGAAAAGGTAGACGAGACCATCGAACAGATGGCAGGCGGTGCAGGTTCTTCCTTTGGCACGGGTGGCATGGCGACAAAGATCAATGCCGCCAAAATTGCCACGGAAAATGGTGTGGATATGGTCATTATGAATGGCAGAGAGCCGGAGCAGCTGTATGCGCTGTTTGATGGGGAAGCCGTTGGGACACATTTTTTGGCACAGCGGTAAGCGTCCGTTTCGCATTGCTCCGCACGTATCTTTTGATGCATTTTGCTGGTCTCTGCGTGAAAGATCCTTGCCGGGCGAAAGCCTGCCTGCGGAATTTCTCCTAGCATCCAGCAATCTTTAGGCGTTTTTCCGAACACGGCCATTTTCAAACAAGCCCTAGCGGTTTTGATGGGAAACCATACTAAACGGTGGAAAGGAGTTATCTACTATGAACTACGCAGAAACACTGGGCGTGAAGGCAAAAGCGGCAGAGTCCGCGATTGCCACGGCGGCACCCCAGGTAAAAAATCAGGCACTCGAAGCAATCGCTGAGGCACTTTTACAGCGGCAGGACGAGATCGTTGCCGCCAATGAAAAGGATCTAGCTGCCGCCGAGCAGAATCATATGTCCAAAGCTATGCAGGACAGACTGCGGCTGACACCGGCACGCATTGCCGGGATGGCAGAGGCTGCGCGCCAGCTGATTGCTGCCGAAGATCCAATTGGTGCGGTGGATTGCGGTACCATTCGTCCAAACGGCTTGCAGATCCTCAAAACTCGTGTGCCGCTGGGCGTCATCGGGATTATTTTTGAGTCGCGCCCGAATGTCACGGTGGATGCCGCCACGCTTTGCTTAAAGGCGGGCAATGCAGTGATTCTCCGGGGCGGTAAAGAGGCGATTCACTCCAATATGGCGCTGGCAGCCATCATGCGAGAGGCAGTGGCGTCTGTGGGACTGCCGGCAGATATCATCCAGCTGGTGGAGGACACCTCCCGTGAGACGGCGGCCGATATGATGCACTTGACCGGCTATTTGGATGTACTCATTCCCCGGGGTGGTGCCGGGCTGATCCAGGCAGTGCTGCGTCAATCGACCGTGCCGGTGATCGAGACGGGGGCGGGCAATTGTCATGTCTATGTGGACAAGTGCCTGCACGGCGAGGCGGATTATGAAATGGCGGTGCGCATCATCGACAACGCCAAGACGCAGCGGCCTTCCGTTTGCAACGCCATTGAAGGACTTGTGGTACATAAAGATGTAGCGGCAGAGATCCTGCCCCGCGTACAGCAGGCGTTCGTTTCGCATGATGTCACCATCTATGGCGATGCGGCGACGCAGACGATCCTGGGCGAAAGCGTCCAGCCGGTGACAGAAGAACTGTACGACACGGAATTTAATGACTATAAGATCACGGTGAAGGTGGCTGAGGACATCGACGATGCCATGGCGCATATTGCAAAGTACAGCACGAAGCACTCGGAGTGCATCATCACCCGGGATCTGACGGCGGCGCAGAAATTCCAGCGCACCGTAGATGCGGCCGTGGTCTATGTGAATGCCTCCACCCGGTTTACGGACGGTGGGGAATTCGGCTATGGTGCAGAAATTGGCATTTCGACCCAGAAGCTGCACGCCAGAGGGCCGATGGGTCTGCATGAGCTGACCACGGTGAAATATCTGGTCAATGGAGATGGACAGATCCGGGTATAAATTTTCGCGTGTGTTTCCGTAAAAAGTGAAGAATTTTTGCGTACTGCACGCAAAAAGGGGGCTGCTGCACGACTACAGGTGCAACAGCCCTTTTTTGCAATCATTTTTGTTCATCGTGATTTTTGTTTCCCATTGCGCAGCTTTTGCCGAATCATCTGCCACAGATGGCGCAGCCGTTTTTTCGGCGGTTTTTGGTGGGGCGCATCCTCTTTCGGTGTGTCCAACGGTTCGCTGCTGGTTTTTTCCCGAATGATGGTATAGATGATGGACATGATGGGTACGCCGGCAATCATCCCCAGTACGCCAAACAGACCGCCACCTACAGTGATGGCAAACAGCACCCAGATGGCGGGCAGTCCGACGGAAGAGCCGACTACACGGGGATAGATAAGATTGCTGTCTACCTGCTGGGCGATGATGACGATGATCACAAAGGCAATGGCATGGCTGGGATTGACCATCAATAGAATCAGCGCGCAGGGCACTGTGCCGAGCCACGGCCCGACATAGGGGATCATATTGGTGATGCCGAGGATAACGGCAATCATCATGGGATATTCCAGCCCACCGATGCTCATGATGCAGAAAATCAGCACGCCGAGAATAAAAGCGTCTGAGAGCTGGCCGCTGACAAAGTTGGAAAACGTGTTAAAAGTCAGCCGTCCATAGTGGGAAATCTGGTTATACCGCCGCTGAGAGAGGAAATGATGCAGGATGCGTTTGCCCTGGCTGCGCAGCTTTTTGCGCCCGGCAAGGACATAGACCGAGAAGATCAGCCCGATGAAAAAGTCGATGACCCCGCCGATCAGACCGCTTGCCCAAGTGCTGATGGTGGAGACGGCATCGGGGATATAGGTGGTCAGGCTCATCAGCCGTGTACGGAGCGAGGCAGGATCGAAGCCGTTTTCCTGTAGGATGGCAAAAATTTGTTCGCCCCGTTCGCTGTTGAGGAACCGCATCACATTGTTGTAATAAATCATAATGTTATCGCCAAAATCACGTATGCTCGCAATAAACTGTGGAATGATGATCCAGATGACAAGCACGAGAATCAATAGCAATAGAAAATAGGCCAAAAATACCGAAAGCGCATTGGTTTTAAAGTTAGGGAATTTTTTCTGAATCTTTTTCAGCAACTTTTCTGCCTGGCAACAGGGGCGATAGAGGATAAAAGCAATGACCAGTCCGATGATGATGGGGCGCAGTACATCCACCACATAGGATATGAAACTGGTGAACAAATCATGGCGATTGAGCAGAAATGTCACCACCAGCAGTACAATGCCACTGAAAACGATGGTGGCAGCCCACTGCTTGTTGACGAGATGCCACTTGCTGGGCTGTTTGTCCGCTGTTTCGGGTGCCGCTGTCTCAGCGGACGTTTCTGTTTGCGGCATATCACTTTCGGGGGGCTGATGCGTCATAAAAGCACTTCCTTTCTATCCAGCGGCGTTATCCAACAATCTGCTTGGCAACGGCAACGGTGTCCATGGCGTCTTTCGCATAGAAATCCGCACCGATTTTTTCGGCATATTCTGGCGTGAGTACGGCGCCGCCCACTACGACCTTACAGCCTGGGCAATCCCGCCGTACCAGACGAATGGTTTCCTCCATGGCGCCGAGTGTGGTCGTCATCAAGGCAGACAGCCCTACAAGCTTTACGCCATGTGCCTTGGCGATGTCTGCCACCCGCTGGCACGGCACATCCCGTCCGAGATCCAGCACGGTATACCCATAGTTTTCTAGTAACACTTTTACAATATTCTTGCCAATGTCGTGAATATCCCCCTTTACGGTGGCGAGGACAATTTCGCCCCGGCTTACCGGTGCCGCGTTGCGTTGGATGAGGGTGGCCTTGATCACTTCGAATGCCGCTTGTGCCACGCCGGCGGTCTGGATCAGCTGCGGGAGGAAAATCGTGCCCTGTTCAAATTGTTTTCCGGCGTCATCCAGTGCCGGGATGAGGATCTGATTGACCACTTCCATGGGCTCGACCGTTTCCAATAGCTGCGCAGTAATTTTGGCGCCTTCGTTTTTCAGTCCATGCGCCATCGCATAGGGCAGATCAAGTTTCTCCAGTTGGGTGCGATCCGCTGCTGGCTGGGCAGCGGGCTTTGCGGGTGCAGAAGTGGATGCTGCCGGGGCGGTCATATGGGCATATGCCTCTACGAATTCCGTGCAGTTTGTATCATATCCTGCCAGCAGTCGATAGGCACGTACCGCCTCGGTCATACAGGCAATGTTGGGGTTGATGATGGGCAGATCCAGTCCGTTTTCGAGCGCCATGGTCAGGAATGTGCGAGTGACCGCTTCGCGATTGGGCAGACCAAAGGAGATATTGGAGACACCCAGCACCGTCTTAAGTCCCAGTTCCGTTTTTACCCGATGCAGCGCCTCTAGTGTCTGGCGTGCTCCTGCCTGTTCCGCCGAGGCGGTGAGGGTAAGGCAATCGATATAAATATCGCGCTTAGGGATGCCAAGTGCCAGTGCCCGATCCAGAATACGCTGCGCAATGGCAAAGCGATCCTCTGCTTTTGGGGGAATACCGTTCTCATCGAGTGTGAGTCCCACGACAGCCGCCCCATATTTTTTGACCAATGGCAGGATGTTCTGGAGGGAGGATTCCTCGCCGTTCACGGAGTTGACGATGGGTTTTCCGTTATAGACGCGCAGTGCTGCTTCCAGCACGGCGGGGATGGTGGAGTCCAGCTGTAAGGGTGTGCTGCCGATGGCTTGAAGTGCCTTTACCGTGCGGATCATCATGCCTTTTTCATCGATGCCCGGCATTCCCACGTTTACATCCAGCAGTTCTGCCCCGGCATCGGTCTGCTGTACCGCTTGGTCGAGGATGTAATCCATGTCGCCCGCTTGTAACGCTGCCTTGAAACGCTTTTTCCCCGTGGGGTTGATGCGCTCGCCAATGATGCGGGGCTGGTCGATGACTACGACTTCTGACGGGGAGCAGACTGCCGAGGGAATTTCTGATGGCCTGCGTGGCGGGATATCCATTTTTTCCAGCTGGTCATACGCCGCTCGGAGGTGTTCCGGTGTCGTGCCGCAACATCCGCCATAGATTGTCACGCCCAGTGCCGCAAATTTCGAAAGGGATGCGGCAAATTCTGCCGGATCGACAAGATATTCCCCCGTGATGGGGTCGGGCAGTCCGGCGTTGGGCTTGACAATGAGCGGCAGCGTTGTCCACTTTGCCATTTCTTCCACAATGGGAAAGAGTTCTTCCGGCCCGAGGGAGCAGTTCACACCGATGGCATCGGCCCCCAATCCTTCGAGCGTCATGGCGGCCGATGCCACCGTGCAGCCGGTAAAGGTGCGCAGGTTCGGCTCGAAGGTCATCGTGCAAAACACAGGCTTTTCGCTGCATTCCTTTGCCGCGAGCAGTGCTGCCTTGCACTCATATAGATCTGTCATGGTTTCAATGACGATGAGGTCGGCATCTTTTCCCGCCTCGATCTCCTCCCGAAAGATGTCATAGGCTTCCTCAAAGGAGAGCGTGCCAAGCGGTTCGAGCAGTTGTCCAATAGGGCCGATGTCCAGCGCCACTTTTGTGTCCGTGCCTTCGCATGCCTTTCGGGCGCATTCGATGCCGGCGGTGATCAGTGCCTGCACAGAATAGCTAGATTTCGCCATTTTATGGCGGTTTGCGCCAAAGGTGTTCGCATAGAGGATATCTGCGCCTGCCTGAACGAACTGTCGTTGTACGGCGATGATACGTGCAGGTTCCGTGATATTATAGACTTCTGGCAGTGCCCCCGCGGGCATTCCGCCCTTTTGGAGCATAGAGCCGGTGCCGCCGTCCAGTCGAAGGAAGGGTCGGTGTAAGAATTGTGTTGGGAGCATGGTATCAAAGTTCCTTTCTGGTGGGAGATATGATGGGGAAAACTGCCGTTTGGGGATAAACGCCTAGGGCGACACCGCACAAAGATTATGTGCAGATTACGCCGTCCAAGTGGGACAAGTAAGATGCGTGCAAAACCAAAATGTGGTTTTTGTGCGGTGTTGCCCTAAGTCTTTCAGCAGTGCGCCCCTTGTTTTCGAAAGGCGCAGGTGTCCCGCATTTGGCAGGTGGCGCATCCTCTTGTGCCCTTTTGCAGGGGCGTGTCCGAAACACCGAGGATGGCGGTGACGGATTTTCGGGGAATGAGGATATATTCTGGCGTCACCGTCAATCCCAGCCATTTCTGTGCCGAAAGTATATCCAGAATTTTCGGCTGGAGCGACAGCGGAAGATCGCCATAGCCCGGGCTGAATCGCCACGTGAAATACTGCCCCGGCAGTTGTTGCTGGATGTGTGTCTCTGCCTGGTTACAGATCTGTTCAATGCCCGCACTGGCGAGGGTATCCAGTATCAGCGACTGGGTCATATCCGAGATACCTGCCCGGTGGATGAGCTGATCCGCAGGCGCAGAGAGCGTTGCTGCCAGCAGTATGATGCGATCACACTGGTTTAAATGGGCGGCGATGTCCTTGCCGGGCAGCACCAGGCCACCCGTCATCAGTGTCTGTTCGTCTCGTACCAGCGGCAGTACCCGGTAGAGTACCCGTGGCTGCGCCGTTTTGCGCAGCTGCGCTTCACATTGGTCTATCAGGGCGGAGAATGGTTCATCAGGTGTGCCGCGATACCCCATATATCGAAGGACTTCCCGCCGGTCGATGGGGTGCAGTGTCAGGCTCAGCATTTCGGCGCAGCTTGAAGGATCCCGCCAACGGCCTCGCTGATTTTCCGGGCGACATACGGATTGTTCATCGTGTAGAGATGGATGCCGTCTACGCCGTCCGTGACGAGATCGACAATCTGGTCGATGGCATAGGCAATGCCCGCATCCTGTAGTGCTGCTGGATTGTTCTCAAATCGCTGCACCATTTTGGTGAATTTCCGGGGGAGACTCGCCCCGCACATCGTCACCATTCGCTCGATCTGCTTACGGTTGGTCACCGGCATAATGCCCGCCTCGATGGGCACACGAATCCCAGCGCGTGCGGCTCGATAGCGGAAGTCATAGAAAATATCGTTGTCAAAAAAGAGCTGGGTGATGAGATGGCTGGCACCAGCATCCACCTTTTCCTTGAGATAGCGGATATCGGTGTCGAGGTTGGGTGCCTCCGGGTGACATTCCGGATAGCAGGCAGCGGCGATGTCAAATTCGCCCCGGCTGTGGATATACGCGACCAAGTCGGCGGCGTGGGGAAAGTCCTCCGCTGGGGTCATGCCCTCTACCCGGTCGCCCCGGAGCGCCAGCACATTTTCAATGCCGTTTTCCTGAAACTGTGCCAGAATGGTGTCGATCTGCGTCCGTGTATAGTGGATGCAGGGTAGATGTGCCATCGGCGTAATCCCATAGCGTTCCTTCAGCCGCCGGGCGATGGCAAGGGTGTTCTCTCCGTTGCCGCTGCCGCCTGCGCCAAATGTGACGCTGATAAAGTCTGGCTTTAAGTCCTGGAGTGCCTCCAGCGTGCTGTAGATGGTATCGATGGGAGCGGTCTTTTTCGGCGGGAAAATTTCAAAGGAAAATACCGTCTTTTCCGAAAAAAGGGATGCAATTTTCATGAATCATTTCTTTCCTTTCTAGTTTATTATAGTATTTCATAATATTTCTAGTATATCATATGCAGCGATGTTTGGGTAGAGGGGAATTTTCGATTGGATGCCATAGATTTTTTTTATGGCGAACGCATTTGCACGTCTGTTTTTTCGATACTATGCCGGAAAAATCCCTATGCAGCGATATGTCCGCAGATTTTTGCCTGGTGATATGGGTGAATTTTGCTGAAAAAACTGCCGTAGCATCTTGTGAAGGCAGGTTCTTATATTCGGATTCTAAATGTCTTCGGTGCGAAACGGTAAACCAGAACACACGCTACCACACCATAGAGCACACAGAATACGATCGTCATGATCCCGAATACGAAGATCGACATACGAAGCTGCATCATGCAAAAACAAACCAGATATGTTACCGACATTATGATGCGATAAGTTCCGCTTTTCAATTCTGTTCCAGCGTTATATGGCTGAAGTAAATAATAAATGGTAAGATAATGAATGGAGAAGAATATGCTCATGCAGAGAATGGAAACAATCAATATGACATAATTCCATGGGTGATCCGTTCCGCCCGTAGCGAAAAGGATCAGTGCCAATCCACCGCCGATAACGAGTGCAGGAACCGAATTAATTTTTATAATTTCACGCAGCCGGATCTGAAACAGCCGTAGCACAAAGGCGGGTCGTTTATAAAATGAATAGGTCAACAAACTATGGTCACAGTTCATAAAAAGCGCCTGTGTGAAATTGGTGCCGCGGTTGATGGCATACATAATGAACACAAAGTATGGAAGCCAGTTCATCATGATCTCGTTGATCGTGGACTTCTCTTCCGGCAGAAAATAGATTCCTATCAATGCCGCGATAACAAGAAAAGCGCAAATATAGGAAATCTTTTTCGTGGAGTTCCACAAGATCTTTTTATGCCGTTTGATGAACAATTCATTCAAATACTCAAACCCTTTGCGATCACTGGTGATCGAAGCATCCGTCGATATTTTTTTCTCAGTGGTTTGTTTGGCGATTTGTGCCTTTGCCGTGGAATCCATCTGATTGGTTAGACCGGATAATAACTCTTGGTTGACCGCACGATAATCACGGAAAGTATATACTTTTCTGATGCCTACAATTCCCAGAGGAATACAAGCCAAAAAGACGGGCATGGATACAAACGCCGGCAGCGCAAAACCCAACGCGGGCAGGCCATATGCTGCGCCTAAAAGCAAGGCTATGCAGCCCCAAACATATTTTGAAAGCTTATTTTCGTTGTATCCGGTGCCTCTTCGTTCATAATCCCAAAGAGAAATCGCGGCAACAAACAATTTCATGCCCGCGATACAAAACGGCAGGAGCAGACAAAACCACAAAGGTACACCCCTGTCTGTGCCAAATACAATTGTGAAGGGCATAAACCCGATCACGGATTTACATATCGAATAGAAATAGTTGACAAGGGTATATTCTCTTGCGTCCATTCGCATCAGGATTATGGCATAGTATTTGTCTTTTGTCGGATTAAAAAGATGGGTGTTCATAAAACTACCGATAATGGTCAGGAACAATGGAATATGCAGGAACACCCGGCTCTTGGATAGGTCACTGTACAAGATCCCTATGCCGCACACCATCGTGCAAAAGTATAGAAATTTTCCGATAAATGCAGAAATGATTTCCCATAATATGGATAGAACATTTGCAAAAACTTTAAGTCCTTTTACCTGGTACAGTGTGGCAGGAAGGCATCTTTTTAAAAGTGGAATTTGTTTTAAAGAAAACAAAATTCCATTCACACGATATGTATTTTTCAGGGAAAAAGAAATGGTCAGCGTTTTATTCATGTTCTTCCTCCCGCAATGCCGCAATGATCTTCTCCTTAAATTCTCTGCTGTCTAAATCTGTTTTCTCCACAACTTCCAGTTCGCCGTGATTTAGCAGCACAATTTCGTCGCATAAGTCCAATGCCAGATCTAGAAGATGGGTAGAGAAAATGGTGACTCTGTCCTGCTTCAAGGCGCGAAGCAGCTGTTTCATTTCCTCTGCCACGACCACATCCAGAGAGGTCAGTGGTTCATCTAGCAGCAGGAGATCCGGTTGGGCAATTATATTAATCAGCATCTGCATCTTGTTTTTCATCCCATGAGAATAATCTTTTAACAATTTATCTCTGTCTTCTGGCGCAATTCTCATATCATCAAAATATGCATCAATGCTTTTGGGGGATTTGATGGATTTCTCGTTGATATCCATAAAGAATTTTAGAAATTCTCGAGCTGTCAAAAACTCTGGCACCGTAGGGGTGGATAACACATATCCGATATCTTCTGCCGAAACTTCGCGGCGAATCCCATCTATATCAAAATAAAAATTGCCGCTGTCCGCCTTAATATCACGATTTAAACAATTGAATAACGTCGTTTTGCCTGCGCCATTTCTGCCAAGAAGTCCATAGATTTTTCCTTCTTCAAATGTAAAATGAATATCTCTGAGGACTTCCTTCTTCTCGAATTTTTTGGACAGATGTTCAATGATAAACTTCATAAGTACCTCCGCAATCATGTGCAAAAATATGTTAGCCTGTGGATTTTTCACGGCGAAAGCGGCAAAGATGTGTGAGAAGGGATTTGGATTAGGCGTTTATGGGAACATGCGTTAGTCCACGCGCCAATCGATTTCTTCCATACCGTGCGCGCGCAAAAATTCGTTGGCCTTTGAAAAATGTCTGCACCCAAAGAAACCGTGATAGGCGGACAGGGGACTTGGGTGCGCGCTGGTCAGCACCAGGTGCTGGGGGTGTCGAATGAGTGCCTGTTTCGCTTTGGCGTTGTTGCCCCAGAGCAGGAATACCACTGGTTTTTCCCGCGCGTCTAATATCCGGATGACATCGTCGGTGAACTGTTCCCATCCTTTTCCCTTATGGGAGTTGGGCTGGCCGGCTCGCACGGTCAGTACGCTATTGAGCAGCAGCACACCATGTTTTGCCCAGTTGGTCAGTTCGCCGCCTTTGCCAGTGTTATCGATGCCCACATCGTCCCGGATTTCCTTGAAGATGTTTACGAGTGAGGGCGGTGGTGTAATGCCCTGGCGCACAGAAAAGCTCAGTCCATGCGCTTGGTTCGGCCCATGATAGGGGTCCTGGCCGATGATTACCGCCTTGACATCTTGATAGGCGGTGTACTTAAAGGCATTGAAGATGTCATACATCCCCGGATAAATTGTCTGCGTGCGGTATTCTTGCAGGAGAAACTGCCGCAGCGTCTGATAGTAGGTTTTTGCGAATTCGTCCTGCAAAATGGTGTCCCAGTCGTTGCCGAAATGTACCAATACAATCTAGTCCTTTCTGATAGAGGTGGTCGGTGACAGCCCCGTTTCAGGGCGTGTCATTCGGAATATAGACCAATTATACCATAAGTACAGACGGTTTGCAACGGCAATTTGAAAAGTTTTGTTTGAGAGTTTGGAAAATCTGCTGAAAAAAGGGCTTATAAATCGGCAAAGTTGTACAAGTTTTGTGGCGGGTATTGACTAATTTCGGATTTTGGCATATAATATTAAGTAATTGTCGGACGTGCCTGCAACAGCAGGTTTGCGCTTCGACACAGAGTATATTGATGCAGTTTTTGGGCACTGCTGCGGCGGTGCGGGCTGCGGCACAGGAGGCTAAATCGTGAGAAAAGTGAAAAAACCCGTTTTCTTCATTGTATTTGCCGTCATCGCACTTTTCACCTTGTCTACCCTCTTTGGTGTACATTCCCAGTATGGTGATATTGTTACGACCTATGTTCATGGGGTGGACGATATCCGGCTGGGTATTGATATCCAGGGCGGCGTGGACGTGACATTTGAACCGGCGGGCGATGTGGATGCAACGGAGGAACAAATGGACGCGGCACTGGAGACCATCCGTCTCCGTCTGGCGAACCAGAACATCAGTGACAGTGAAACGTATGTCGATTATAAGAGCAACCGGATCATCGTTCGGTTCCCGTGGCAGGCGGGCGAAACCAACTTTGACCCCGAAGAGGCCGTCAAGGAACTGGGTGAGACCGCAGAGCTAACCTTCCGCTATGGCACGGATACGAGTATGGATGAAGAAGGCAATACCATTCCTGCCGGCGATATCGTGCTGTCTGGTTCCGATGTGGAACAGGCGGGTACAGGGGCAACCCAGGATCAGACAACCGGGGAATATACTTGGATGGTTACGCTCGAACTGACAGATGAGGGCGCAGAAAAGTTCTATGAAGCCACTTCAGAATTGTACCAGTCTCAGGGGCAGATCTCCATCTGGATGGACAATACGATGATTTCGGCACCGACTGTAAGCTCCGTTATCTCTGATGGTCAGGCAACGATCACTGGTAACTTTACTTATGAGACGGCCAAGGAACTGGCAGACCGCATCAACTCCGGTGCGTTGCCGTTCTCTCTGGAAACCACCAGCTTTAAGACAATTTCCCCGACCATGGGACAGGGCGCGTTGTATGCCATGATTCTGGCGGGCGTGATCACGCTGGCACTCATTGTGATTTATATGATCGTTTTGTACCGCTTGTTGGGCGTGGTGGCGTCTATTACGCTGATCGGTCAGGTGGCGGGTATGCTGGCAGCTGTGTCCGGCTGGTTTGGCTTTATGCCCAGCACAACACTGACCATCCCTGGCATCGCCGGTATCATCCTGTCGGTGGGCATGGGTGTTGACTGTAATATCATCACCGGCGAGCGTATCCGTGAGGAACTGCGCAAGGGCAAAAATCTCGATACGGCTCTCCAGGCCGGCTATCACCGTGCCTTTAGTGCCATCTTCGATGGCAACCTGACCGGCATCATTGTGGCCATCGTGTTGATGGGTGCCTTTGGCGTGCCGGACAGCATCTGGGCGAAAATCTTTAACAACACGATCTTCTACTTCTTCGGCGCAACCACTGAGGGCGTTATCTACTCCTTCGGCTTTACGCTGATGACAGGTTTGATCATGAACTTTATTATGGGTGTACTGGCAGCCAGACTGATGACGATGTCTCTGTCCCGCTTCAAGTGTTTCCAGAACAAAAAACTCTATGGAGGTGGTATCCATGCCTAAGCAGGTACAGGGCGGAAAGACCGGTTCTTTCGATCCAGATGTAAAAGTACGTCATTTTTGCAGCAAGTCCAAACTGTTCTTTATCCTTTCCGCGGCATTGATTCTCATCTCTATTTTGTCCACCTTTACCGGGGTGGATATCGCACTGGAATTCAAGGGCGGTACCATCATCACCTATAGCTATGTGGGTGATATCGATGAAAATACTGTGGAACAGGAACTGAGCGACCTGGTAGGCGCCTCGGTGAATGCCCAGGTGGGTGACAGCCTCAACAGTGATGCTAAGACACTGTCCCTGTCTTTTAGTTCGGACGAAGGGCTGACTGTGGAACGGCAGACAGAAGTGACAGATAAGATGCAGGAACTCTATCCAGATGCTTCAATAGAATTGCTGGATGCCAATGATGTCGATGCCCGTTCCGGCAGCGAGTTCTTTAGCAAGTGCATCGTGGCTGCCATCTTTGCAGCATTGATTCTCATCGTCTATATTGCCCTGCGATTCAAACAGATTTCCGGCTGGACGGCAGGCGTGTGTGCCATTATCGGTCTGCTCTCAACCCTGATTGTCACATATGGCAGCGTGGTGCTGTGCCGGTTTGAGATTGACTCCAACTTCATGGCAGTTATTTTGACATTGCTTGGCTATGCCGTCAACGATACGATCATCATCTATGACCGTATTCGGGAAAACCAGACCCTGGCACCAGGTATGCCAATTGAAGACCTGGTGGACATCAGTTCTTCCCAGTCGCTGCGCCGTACCCTGCGCACATCGATTACGACTTTCTGCTCTATGCTGGTTGTGACCATCGTGGCGCTGGTGATGGGACTTGACTCGATTCTAAGTTTCTCTGTGCCGATGATGGTGGGTATTGTCGTGGGCACGTATAACTCCATCTGCTTTGTACCCAGCCTTTGGGTATGGTGGCAGAAAAAGCGGGGCATTACTGCGCTTAAGCCGTTGCCAAAGAAGGCAAAGGTATAAATACGATTCCTTTTCAAACTTGTTATATTGTCCGAAGGGGTTCTTTCGGGAAATACGGGCGAATGGGGGGACAGACATATCCCGGCTTTTTGTCGCAGTATGCCAATGGCTCTGCTCAAAAGATGCAGACGTATGCCGAGTGAGAATCACTTCACAACAAGCCGGTGCAGCTTTTTTCTGCACCGGCTTGTTGTTTTTGCCCCTAAAATGTGCGGAATTCCCCTTGAAATTCTTCTGCAGCTGTGTTATAATGGAAAAAACGAAGGGAGGGATCGTATGCTGCAAGCAGGTGTGTCAACGGCGTGTCTCTATCCACGGGTAGTGGAAGAGGCGCTGTATGATCTGGCACTGGCGGGTGTGGGAGAAGTGGAGATCTTTATCAATTCCCACTGCGAGCTGCGCCGTCAGTTTGTAGATACCCTGGCACAACTGATGGCTCGCTTTGAGATGCGTTGCTGCGCCATGCATCCTTATACCGGTGAGATGGAGCCGATGATGCTCTTTTCCAACTATCCCCGGCGGGTGGAGGATTATCTGGACTACTGCCGCTATTATTTTACAGCAATGCAACAGCTGGGGGCATCAGTGTTTGTCCTTCACGGCAGCAAAACGCCTGCGGCAGCCATGAATCGGGAACTATACTTTACCCGTTTCCAGAAATTAGTGGATCTTGGTAAGTCCTATGGCGTGCTCGTGGCACAGGAGAATGTGGCACGGTGTACGAGCGCATCCCTCTCGTTTTTACAGGAGATGAAGACGGCGTTGGGCACAGACGCTCGGTTTGTGCTGGATGTGAAACAGGCGGTTCGTGCCGGAGAGGATCCTTATGCGATGTTGTGTGCGCTGGGCAGTCATGTAGTACACGTCCATCTGAGCGATCACGGGGAGTATGGCGACTGTCTGCCGCTTGGGCGTGGACGGTTCCGAGTGAATGCTTTTTTGGAAAAATTGGCACAGGTGCAGCCGAATGCCACTGTGATGCTGGAATTGTACCGAAGCAGTTTTTCGGATGTGGCGGAACTGGCAGCCAATTATGTGCAGTTGCAAAACCGAATCCGCAGCATACAGAAAGGAGGCGGCTGAAAATGCATTGTCCCTATTGCGGCGAACGGGAAACACGCGTGCTGGATTCCCGTCCGTCCGAGACAAAAATCCGTCGCCGCCGGGAATGTGTGCGGTGTGGAAAACGTTTTACCACTTATGAGGCGGTAGAGCGCCCCTTGCTGATGGTGGAAAAAAAGGATGGCTCGTTTGAACCCTATGACCGACATAAGTTGATTGCTGGCATATTCAGTGCCATTAAAAAGCGTCCAGTGCGCATGGAGCAGATCACCGATATGATTGATGCCATGGAAAATACCTATGCCAACGAAATGCGCAGCACAGTCACTTCGTCGGAGATCGGGAATGCGGTGTTGGAAATGCTTAAGCAAATCGATGCTGTGGCATATGTGCGCTTTGCCTCTGTGTACCAGGATTTTTCCGACGTGGCAGGCTTTATCGCCGTCATCAGTGCCCTCGAAGAAAAGAATCGGTCTCCTAAGGAGACATCGACAGAAGGAGCTTTTGAACATGAGTAACAATTTTAGCGATTTGTTTCAGACGCCCGACCACTCGGGAATGTATGATACGCAGGACGTGGCAGACAATAAGGTTTGGGCGGCATTGAGCTATGTGGGCATTTTGTTTATTCTGCCGTTGTTGGTCAATGGCGGACGATCCCGCTATGCCAAATTCCACGCCAATCAGGGCTTTATCTTGTTTTTGGCGGAACTGGCGTGCGGTGTGGCAAGCTGGATTCTCGGCTGGATTCCCTTCATTGGCAGCCTTTGCTCTGCACTTTTGTCAATTGCCTGCCTAGTGCTGATGATTTTGGGTATTGTCAACGGTGCCACCGGCAAGGCGAAAGAACTGCCGCTGATCGGCGGGCTGCTGCACGCGTTTGATAAGTAACGCCGGCAGATGGTTGTGCCTTTATGGCGTATCCGTCCAGAGTGGCGTCATAGTCGTCTGCGCTTGGTCAGCTTGGTACTGCATGGCACCGATAAGCTGTGAGGATTCGTCCAGGAGCAGTTCCGTGCAGGGGACGGTCGCTGTACTAGGACCGTCCGGTATATAGGTATATCGTACAGCTTCTGTGCCAAGAGAATCCGTCAGCGGCAGCCCCTGAACGGCCTGCATCTCCGCATAGGGCTGGTATGTTTCGTCCACTACGGCGGGTAGTGTAACCCGTTCGATGGCGATACAGCGGCACACGGGGATCCCTTGTGTGGCCAGAAACTGCTGGCGTTCGGCTTCGCTCGTCAGATAGATGACCTGTGCGGCGCTCTCTTCTTCCGGTGCAGTGGTTCGTGGTATCCACCACGCCAGAAAGCCGATGCCAAAACATATGCCAGTGATACCGGCGAGAAAAATGGGAAATGCTTTCATAGAAATACGCCGCCTTTCTGTATGGGCAATGATGTTGCGAATGAGGTAGGGCGATCCGCAAAAAGACCGTCTGACGGCTTTGCACGCCATCTGCTTGCACTTTTTCCGTCATATTTCCCAAAAATGCTCGCCAATATACAAAGTATTGGATCCGCTTTTTGTTACATCTGACGAAACAATTGACGGCGCATCTGCCGCACAATCTTTGTGCGGTGTCGCCGTAGCTATGGTATGTATGTTTTTGAAAAAACAGAACTGGTGCATGGGACTGTCTCAGCATCTGCTTGACATTTTTTGCAGGCAAGTTCTCAGAATACATTCCTGAAATTTGTGTGTGTAAATGCATATGGATAACCAGATAGGAGGTGCAAGAGGATGCGATTGGATCAATTTTTGTCTGCCCGAACTATGTATACTCGAAAAGAACTGCGCCAGATGCTGGCGCAGGGGAAGGTGAAAGTGGACGGTCAGGTGGTGACAAAGGGTGACTATAAGATTGTACCGGAACAGAATCGTGTCTGCCTAAATGGCACCCATGTGCCAGGAAACCGCTATCTGTATGTGCTGCTGCACAAGCCTAAAGGCTATGTCAGTTCCGCCGATGAGCCGGGTCAGCGTAGCGTTATGGAACTGGTGCCGCCGGAGATGTGTCGAAAGGATTTGCGCCCCGTCGGGCGGCTCGACAAGGATTCCACCGGTATGCTGCTGCTGACCGATGATGGCCAGCTTGCCCACCAGATTATCGCCGTGCGTAGCCATGTTGCCAAGTATTATCACATCGTGCTGGCACGCCCGTGGGAGGCGCATTATGCCGAAAAAATCGCCGCTGGCATTGTGCTGGCGGACGGTGTACATTGCCAGCCTGCCCGCGCGGAAAAGGTGCCGGGCACCGAGAACGAAGCGCTCATCTGCCTGCATGAGGGAAAGTATCACCAGGTACGGCGGATGTTTGCGGCGCTTGGCAACCATGTTGCCGAATTGGCTCGTGTGGCAATGGGTGGTATGGAATTGCCGCCCGATTTGCCGCTCGGAAGATGCAAAATCCTGCCTGAAAAAGATGTCCAAAAAATGTTGAAGTGTGAAAGCGATTTTGCAAGATTGCTACAAACGCTCTAAAGGCTTTCGTCATAATGGATAAATGTGCGTGCAGAAATTTGGGCAATAAACGACTTGAAAATTGCAAAAAAATTTGGTATGATAATAGTGTAACCGAAGGCAGAGGACGGCAACAGGAGGTGCCGCCGGATGCCTGGAATCGGGAAAACTATTTTAGGAGGACTTTACGCATGGCAAGTTTATCACTTCGACATATTTATAAGAAGTATCCGGGAAATGTTGTAGCCGTTAAAGATGTGAATCTGGAGATCAAGGATAAGGAATTTATCGTACTCGTTGGCCCGTCTGGTTGCGGTAAGTCTACAACACTGCGTATGATTGCTGGTCTGGAAGAGATTTCGGAAGGCGAACTGTATATCGGGGATCGCCTGGTAAATGATATCGCTCCGAAGGACAGAGACATTGCAATGGTATTCCAGAACTATGCACTGTACCCGCACATGACCGTATTTGATAACATGGCATTCGGTCTGAAGCTGCGGAAAGTGCCGAAGGATGAGATTGCAAGAAAAGTAGAAGAAGCTGCTAAGATTTTGGATCTGAGCCATCTGCTCGACCGGAAGCCGAAGGCGATGTCTGGTGGTCAGAGACAGCGTGTGGCACTCGGCCGTGCGATCGTTCGGAACCCGCAGGTATTCCTGCTCGACGAGCCGCTGTCTAACTTGGATGCAAAGCTCCGTGCACAGATGAGAACGGAAATTTCCAAGCTGCACAAGAAGCTGGGTACAACATTCATCTACGTAACGCATGACCAGACCGAGGCGATGACCATGGGCGATCGCATCGTGGTTATGAAGGATGGTGTTATTCAGCAGGTAGATACGCCGCAGGCACTGTATGAGCGTCCGGGCAACAAGTTTGTAGCTGGATTCCTCGGTTCTCCGCAGATGAACTTCATCGACGCAGTGCTGAAGAAGTCCAACAACTACTATGTAGAATTTGGCTCGGAAGCCACAAAGACATCCAAGGCTGTAAAGTATCAGATCGAACTGCCGGCAGCAAAGGTTACACCTGCACTGGCTGAATATGTGGATAAGGAAGTGATTTTGGGCATCCGTCCGGAGTCGCTCCACGATGACGAGATGTTCCTGTCCAATGCATCCACAGGTGTGGTAGATGCCACTGTAGAGATTACTGAATTGATGGGTGCAGAGACTTTCCTGTATCTGGATTGCGTTGGCATTTCCCTGACGGCTCGTGTAGATCCGCGTTCGACGGCTCGTCCGCAGGATGTCATCAAGGTTGCGCTGGATCCCAACAAGATTCATCTGTTCGACAAGGAGACAGAGGTTACTATCGTCAACTAAGACAGAGACCGTTCGTGCTTTCTGTATGGATGAATCCAATACTATGTAATATGACTGCCGCATCAAGAGATGCGGCAGTTTTGTTGTGCAACGAAAACCCCCGGCTAAGCCGGGGGTTCAAAGAAGCTTTAGCGATGAGTAGAAAAAAAGAACCTCCTATGATAGAATAGGTTAAGATCTGTCAACCGAACCCAAAAATCAAAGGAGATATCGTCATGACAAGAGACGATATAAGTAGTTTAGCACATTCGAAATGGAATTGCAAGTATCATGTGGTATTTGCACCGAAATACAGGAGAATGGTGATCTATAATCAGA
>CASDUD010000061.1 GCA_949283725.1 uncultured Ruminococcus sp. | reverse complement strand
TAGACTACAAGGTTGATAGGTCTGGTGTGTAAGCATGGTGACATGTTTAGCTTGCAGATACTAATCGGTCGTATGCTTTTCCTTTTGTTCTTATGCGTCCCTTCACTTCTTTTGTCTCCCACTTTTCATGATGTTCCTGTTAAAAAAGCAAAAATAAAAGAAAAATGCAAATTAACACTTGACAAATTGGTTCAAATCTGCTATAATATATTATAGCACATGCACCATTAGCTCAGTTGGTAGAGCAACTGACTCTTAATCAGTGGGTCCTGGGTTCGAGTCCCCGATGGTGCACCACATTGGGCCCGTTGGTCAAGAGGTTAAGACTCCGCCCTCTCACGGCGGCATCACCAGTTCGATTCTGGTACGGGTCACCATTTTTCTTTTAGTCGGTGTTTATGGCAAAGAGGTCCCACCCGTTCCCATTCCGAACACGGTAGTTAAGTTCTTTTGCGCCTACGATACTTAGGGCTTGCGCCCTTGGGAAAATTGGTCAATGCCGACATTTTGAGCATATATTAATATGCTCAAAAGATTCCTCTATAGCTCAGTCGGTAGAGCATGCGGCTGTTAACCGCAGGGTCGTTGGTTCGAGTCCAACTGGAGGAGCCAAGTTTTAAAAAGCACGCAAACGCGTGCTTTTTTTCTATCTTAGTGCTATTTTTGGCAAATTTGATAGAGAATGCTTCATGAATGGCAGTATATAATAGAGAGGACATATCGTATGTATTTACTATTGTTAGCGGTGATTTATCTTACTTTTATTAGTTTGGGACTGCCGGATTCGCTCCTTGGCTCGGCATGGCCTACCATTCATACAGCATTTGATGTGCCTTTGTCGTATATGGGTTTTGTGTCTATGATCATTTCTGGTGGCACCATTGTTTCAAGTCTGTTGGCAGAAAGGCTGAACCAGAAGATTGGTACGCGAACGCTGACAACGATAAGCGTCTTGCTTACTGCCATCGCATTGTTTGGTTTTTCCACGACAACAGCGTTTTATCAGCTGTGTTTGTGGGGCATTCCCTATGGCCTGGGTGCCGGTGCCATAGATGCCTCCCTGAATAATTATGTGGCACTGCATTATAATTCTAAACATATGAGTTGGTTGCACTGCTTTTGGGGTGTGGGTACTATCATCAGTCCGTATGTGATGAGTTATGCGTTGACACATACAAGCTGGACAAGTGGTTATCGCAGCGTTTCCTATATACAGTTTGCTATTTTTGCGGTACTGATCCTGGCACTGCCGCTTTGGAAAATTCATCAGACGAAGCAAACGGAAGAAACAAGTAAAAAGGTGCTGGGGCTGAAGGGCGCACTGAAAATTTCGGGTGTGCCCACAATATTGGTAGGTTTTATGGCCTATTGTGCAGCGGAGTCCACAGCGATGCTCTGGGCAAGCAGTTTTCTGGAAGGAGTGCGAGGTGTCACAAAAAACGATGCAGCAGCATTCGGGTCGTTGTTCTTTATTGGTATTACCATTGGCCGATTTCTGTCCGGCTTTATTTCGGACAAGTTGGGCGACAGTAAAATGATCCGCCTCGGTACGGGGATTGCGCTGTGCGGTGTGTTGCTGATTGCGTTGCCTGTGACGGCGCTCTCTATTGTGGGCTTTGTGGTCATTGGTCTGGGCTGTGCGCCGGTGTATCCCTGTATTATTCATGCTACGCCGCAGCATTTTGGCGCAGAGAATTCCCAGGGCATCATTGGCATTCAAATGGCGAGTGCGTATGTTGGCACGACTTTGATGCCACCACTCTTTGGCCTGCTTGCCAATCATATTAGCCTGCAACTAATGCCCATTTATCTTGCATTCTTTTTGATTTTGCTGTGGGTGATGTCGGCGAAAACGGAGCAAAAGTGTGCATATAGACAAGAACCATGACGATTTTGGAGGATGGTATGCAGATCACATTGAAACGAGTTGATAAGAAGTGCGAAGATTATCAGCGTATAAAGCAGCTCTATAAAACCGCATTTCCGGCGGAGGAGCGTGCACCATTTTGGTTGCTGTCTATAAGATCCAAAAAACCCGCAGTGGATTTTTGGGGCATTTACGATGGGCCACACTGGGTCGGGTTAATGTATGTGGTTAGCTATGCGAAGCTATCCTATCTCTTTTATTTTGCCGTTTCGTCGCAGATGCGGGGACAGGGTTATGGCAGTGGGGCGTTGGAGGCCTTAAAAAAGCAATATTCCGACCATCGCATTTTTCTGGCGATTGAGCAGGTGGACGAGAAGGCGGACAACTATGCCGAGCGTGTCAAGCGTAAAGCATTCTATCAGCGTAATGGATTTACAGAACTGCATCAGAAGCTACAGGAGGGAACGGTTGTGTATGAACTACTGGGTATTGGCGGGGCTGTGAAAGCGGAGGAGTACGACCGGCTGATCGAACAGTTTACTGGGAAACTGCTGAAAAAATGCGTCGTTATGCGCATTGTGGAGGCGTAAATTATTATAAAAGATAAAAAAGCTAGGGCGTTTGCAGTAGAGCATACCCTAGCTTTTTTATGGCAGTATCCCTTTATATGGGGACAACATATCATTTTAATTCAAAATAATAAACAGGCAGTTGCATCTTAAAAAGTGTGTAGCTGCCTGTTTTTATATGGGATTGTATATAATTTTTATTACGAATCGGAGGAATTCGTTTCTGTGTCCTTTGTACGAGCCGCTTTGAGCCGTTTCAGCGTAGGTCGCATCACCAGAAAAGCGGTAACACCACAGGTAACCGTGAAAATGGCAATTATCCCGAGGATCTGGTCGGTGGTGGCACCTGTCTCTGCTGCTTCAGCAGCATCTGATGTGGGCAATGCAGTGGTTTCTACCGGCGCAGCCGCAGAGATGACAGGCACTGCCATCGCATTTCATAGTATGAACAGGCTGCCCAGAAGCCCCAGCCATCGCAGACATCTCTGTTTTGACATTTTCATAGGCGTTAGCTCAACGACGGTGGAATGGAGGTAGAGATGGAACCGCTATTATGTTCCAGATAGGCATCGTTTTTCACAAGGCGGACATGGTTGTATACGTCCATGCCTGTACCTGCCGGAATCAGTTTACCGATGATAACGTTTTCTTTTAGACCATAGAGATAGTCACTCTTGCCTCGGATGGCAGCATCGGTGAGCGCCTTGGTTGTCTCCTGGAACGAAGCGGCGGACAGGAAACTGTCCGAACTGGAGGACGCCTTGGTGATGCCCTGCAATACCGGTTCGTAGGTGACAAATGCCACTTCCGTTTCACCCGACTGGAGACGTGCCTGGAGTTCCTCATTGATCTCATCGATCTTGCGGCGGTCTACGAGCGTGCCGGGGAGCAGATAGCTGCTACCGGACTCATCTACTTTGACCTTGCGCAGCATCTGACGAACGATAACTTCGATGTGTTTGTCGTTGATGTCAACACCCTGGAGGCGGTATACTTTTTGTACTTCGCTGATGATGTAATCCTGCACCGCCTGCACGCCCAAAATATTCAAAATATCGCCGGGGAATACGTTACCTTCGGTCATCCGTGTGCCTTTAGTGATGGTATCGCCCTCTCTCACACGGATTTTGAGATTATAGTGGATGGGATAGGATTCCGATTCGCCGGTTTCCTCATTCGTGACAATGATGGTCTTGGCAGACTTTACTTCTTCGATGTGTACGACACCGTCAAGACGAGAGAGTACGGAGGCATTCTTCGGATGCCGGCTCTCGAACAGTTCTTCAACACGCGGCAGACCCTGGGTGATATCTTCTGCCGAAGCAATACCGCCGGTGTGGAAGGTACGCATGGTCAACTGTGTACCCGGCTCACCGATGGACTGGGCGGCGATGATGCCGACCGCTTCACCGGTGGAAACGAGGTTGCCGTTCGCCAGGTTCATGCCATAGCACTTAGCGCAGACGCCCTGCTTTGCCCGGCAGGTGAGTACCGAGCGGATCTTGACCCGTTCAAAGCCATAGTCCACGAGTTTCTGGGCATCCGCTTCGGTCAGCATTTTATTCTTCGAGATCAGCAACTCACCGGTCTGAGGATCCCGCAGATCTTCCACGAGATAGCGCCCCACCAGACGATCGGACAGCTGTTCAATCAGTTCCTTGCCGCTGCGGATCTCATAGACTTCCAGCCCATCGGTTGTACCGCAGTCCTGTTCCCGAATGATCACATCCTGCGAAACATCTACCAGACGGCGGGTCAGATACCCGGAGTCTGCGGTACGCAGGGCGGTATCTGCCAGACCTTTTCGTGCGCCACGGGAGGAAATAAAGTATTCCAGAATATTCAACCCTTCTCGATAGTTGGAACGAATCGGCATTTCGATGGTGGCACCTGAGGTGTTGGCAATCAGACCACGCATACCTGCCAGCTGACGAATCTGGGAGATACTACCACGGGCACCGGAATCTGCCATCATAAAGATGGGATTATACTTATCCAGTCCAGCCTGTAGTGCTGTTGTAACATCGTTGGTAGCTTTGTTCCAAATTTCGATGAACCGCTTGGATCGTTCCGCAGCGGAGATATAGCCATATTCGTACTGCGTGATAATCTCATCTACTTTGGCATCAGCATCTCGAACGATGTCCCACTTTTCCTTCGGGATCTCCGCGTCACAGACTGCCACAGTAATGGCTGCCTTGGTGGAATATTTAAAGCCCGTGGCTTTGATTTTGTCCAGCACTTCGGAAGTTGTAGTTGTACCGTGAATTTTGATGCAGCGGTCGATGATGTCACCCAGTTGTTTCTTACCCACGAGGAAGGCAACCTCGAGATCGAACTGGTGCTCTGAGTTGGTACGATCCACATAGCCCAGATTTTGGGGGATATTCTCGTTAAAGATGAGACGGCCAACGGTGCAGTCGATGATGCGGGAGACACGCTTTTCGCCGATATCCTTGGTGATGCGCACCCGGATTTTGGCGTGTACGGAGATGTCACCTTCCTGATACGCCATCAGTGCCTCGTTCACGTCTCGGAATACCTTGCCCTCACCCTTTTCGCCGTCCTTTTCCATGGTGAGGTAGTAAGAACCAAGCACCATATCCTGTGTTGGTACGGCTACCGGGCGGCCGTCGGAGGGCTTTAGCAGGTTGTTGGCTGCCAGCATGAGGAATCGCGCCTCTGCTTGGGCTTCGGCGGACAGCGGCAGGTGAACCGCCATCTGGTCTCCGTCAAAGTCGGCGTTGAAGGCGGAGCATACCAGCGGGTGCAGCTTCAGTGCACGACCTTCTACGAGTACCGGCTCGAATGCCTGGATCCCCAGACGGTGCAGTGTGGGCGCACGGTTTAGCAGTACTGGATGATCGTGGATGACGTTTTCCAGCGCATCCCACACCTCTTCCGAAGCACGGTCTACCATTTTGCGGGCACTCTTGATGTTCTGTATAACTTTTGTATCTACCAGTCGCTTGAGGACAAATGGCTTAAACAGTTCGAGTGCCATTTCCTTAGGCAGACCGCACTGGTACATTTTGAGTTCCGGTCCCACAACGATAACGGAACGGCCAGAATAGTCTACACGTTTGCCGAGCAGGTTCTGGCGGAACCGTCCCTGTTTGCCCTTGAGCATATCGGACAGAGACTTCAGCGCACGGTTGTTTGGGCCTGTAACGGGTCTGCCGTGTCTACCGTTGTCGATGAGGGCATCGACGGCTTCCTGTAACATCCGCTTTTCATTGCGGACGATGATTTCGGGCGCATCCAGTTCCAGCATTCGCTTGAGACGATTGTTTCGATTGATGACCCGGCGGTAGAGGTCGTTCAGATCAGATGTAGCATACCGGCCGCCATCGAGCATGACCATCGGCCGCAGATCGGGCGGAATGACCGGGACAACGTTTAAGATCATCCACTCCGGACGGTTGCCGGACTGGCGGAACGCTTCCACAATTTCCAGTCGCTTGAGCAGCTTTACCCGCTTCTGTCCGGAGGACAACCCGGCGAGTTCGGTTTTGAGTTCTGCCGCCAATTCATCTAGGTCGATGCGCTCCAGCAGCTTCTGGATGGCTTCTGCGCCCATGCCGGCTTCAAATTCATCTCCATATTTTTCCCGATAGGAGATGTACTCCTTATCGGTGAGCAGCTGCTTGGGCACTAGGTCTGTGGCACCGGGATCCAGTACAATAAACTTGGTGAAATAGAGGACTTCTTCCAGCCGCTTCTGCGAAATCTCCAGCATCTGGCCAATTCGGGACGGCGTCCCTTTAAAGTACCAGATGTGAGAGACGGGGGCAGCCAGTTCGATGTGTCCCATGCGCTCCCGGCGTACCTTGGCACGTGTTACTTCTACGCCGCAGCGGTCGCAGATTTTGCCTTTAAAGCGGATTTTCTTAAACTTTCCGCAGTGGCATTCCCAGTCCTTTGTCGGCCCAAAGATTCGTTCACAGTATAGCCCATCCCGTTCTGGTTTCTGTGTACGATAGTTGATGGTTTCCGGCCGTTCTACGGCACCATAGGACCATTCCCGGATGCGATCCGGGGAGGCGAGACAAATTTTAATGGATTCAAAACTTTTAAATTCCAAATCGTTACCTCCTACGATTCTCTATGCGGAAACAGGGGACATTCGGCAGCAGAGCCGCCGTTTCCCTGTCAGTGATTTTCAGCGTGTACTTCGGGCAATCCCGCCATTGCATTTGTGCGGTGTTGCCTTAGCGCCTGTTTCGTATCTTGGCGTGCGTAAATTTTCGAGGGCATTTTCGCTGGTTTCAAGGCAAAGATCCGCAAGCAGTCTTGTCGCTTAGCAAGGATTTTTTACACGGAAACCAGCAAAATGCACCGAAAAGATGCGAAACAGACTCTTAGAATAAATCGTCCTCGTCGTCGCCGTTTAGGTCAAACAGATCTTCGTTGTCATCCGCCATCGAGGCGCCTACGCCGCCGATGTTGTCACCCAGTAGATCTTCCGGTGCGTCGGCCTCCTTAAAGGAGAGACCCGCTTCTTCCATATCCTTTTCGGCTTCCTCATATAGAAGTGTATCCTCTGCATCGTCTGCGAAGCTGACCGGCTGCGGAATGATGGCCTCGTCTTCTTCAAAGTTGGTCTTGAGATCGATCTCCTCCTGGTTGCTGTCGAGTGCTTTCACATCCAGACCGAGCGATTGCATCTCCTTGATGAGTACCTTAAAGGATTCGGGCAGACCCGGTTTCGGTACATTTTGTCCTTTGACAATGGCTTCGTAGGTGTTGACACGTCCCACGGTATCGTCCGACTTGACTGTGAGGATTTCTTGGAGCGTATAGGCTGCGCCATAGGCTTCGAGCGCCCATACTTCCATCTCGCCGAAACGCTGGCCGCCGAACTGTGCCTTACCGCCCAGCGGCTGCTGGGTAACCAGTGCATACGGCCCTACCGACCGCGCGTGGATCTTATCATCTACCAGGTGGTGGAGCTTCAAATAGTACATATAGCCCACCGTAACCCGGTTGTCAAACTTTTCACCCGTTCTGCCGTCATACAGCGTGAACTTTCCGTCCTCATTCATTTCCAGTGCCTTGGGATTGATCACTTTGTCCATCGGCTTGAGGTCAAAAGGATCGTCACGATGCGCCTGGTTGCGCTCGTTTGCCTCTCGGAAGCAGGCGCGGATGTCTTCCTCATGTGCACCATCAAAGACAGGCGTCATGATGTGCCAACCCAGTGCCTTGGCTGCCATACCGAGGTGTACTTCCAGTACCTGTCCGATATTCATACGAGACGGAACGCCCAGCGGATTGAGTACAATATCCAGCGGCGTGCCATCAGGCAGGAAGGGCATATCTTCTTCAGGCAGAATGCGAGAAACGACACCTTTGTTGCCGTGCCGGCCGGCCATCTTATCGCCGACGGAGATTTTACGTTTCTGGGCGATATAGCAGCGTACCAGCATATTGACACCCGGCGACAGTTCATCGCAGTTTTCGCGGGTAAAGATTTTGACATCCACGATGACGCCTGCTTCGCCGTGGGGCAGCTTCAGGGAGTTATCACGTACTTCCCGTGCTTTTTCACCAAAGATGGCACGGAGCAGCCGTTCTTCTGCTGTCAGCTCCGTCTCGCCCTTCGGGGTAACTTTGCCGACCAGAATGTCGCCGGAGTGTACCTCCGCACCAATGCGGATGATACCGTTCTCGTCCAAGTCTTTCAGCGCATCCTCGCCCACATTGGGGATATCCCGGGTGATTTCTTCCGGACCCAATTTGGTATCCCGACATTCGATCTCATATTCTTCAATGTGCACGGAGGTGAACACATCCTCCCGTACCAGCCGTTCATTCAGCAGTACGGCATCCTCATAGTTATAACCTTCCCAGGTCATAAAGCCGATGAGAGCGTTCTTGCCCAGAGAGATCTCGCCGTCGCAGGTGGCCGGACCATCTGCGAGTACCTGTCCCTTATGGACTTCCTCGCCCACCTGGACGATGGGGCGCTGGTTGATGCAGGTGGACTGGTTGGAACGTTTGAACTTCTGGAGACGATACTTGTGCACCTTTTGTTCCGTATCCAGCAGCACGATCTCATCGGCAGAAACTGCATCGATGATACCGTCGTAATCCGACACAATGCAGACGCCGGAGTCTACTGCTGCTTTATATTCCATACCAGTACCGACAAAGGGACGCTCCGTTTTTAACAGCGGTACAGCCTGCCGCTGCATATTCGAGCCCATCAGCGCACGGTTGGCGTCATCATTTTCCAGGAAGGGGATCATAGAAGTTGCCACAGAGACAACCATCTTCGGCGAAACGTCCATAAAGTCAACGCGCTCCGCTTCGATTTCCAAAATTTGATCCCGGAACCGACACGCAACCTTGGGATAGACAAAGCGTCCATCCTCTGTCAGCGGTTCGTTCGCTTGTGCAACAATGTAGTTGTCCTCCATATCGGCGGTCATATATACCACTTCATCTGTAACGCAGCCAGTTGTTTTGTCTACCTTCCGATACGGTGCTTCGATAAAGCCATACTGGTTGATGCGGGCAAAGGTTGCCAGATAGGAGATCAGACCAATGTTAGGACCTTCTGGCGTTTCAATCGGACACATTCTGCCATAGTGGCTATAGTGTACGTCACGTACCTCAAATCCGGCACGGTCACGGGACAAACCGCCCGGGCCGAGTGCCGACAGACGCCGTTTGTGCGTCAGTTCTGCCAGCGGGTTGTTCTGATCCATGAATTGAGATAGCGGCGAAGAGCCGAAGAATTCTTTGATGGCAGAGGTAACCGGACGGATGTTAATCAGAGACTGGGGCGAGAGGACATCGCTGTCCTGTGCCTGGATGTTCATTCGTTCCCGGATGACCCGTTCCATTCGGGTAAAACCGATGCGGAACTGGTTCTGCAAAAGTTCGCCCACAGAACGAATGCGGCGGTTGCCTAGATGGTCGATATCGTCGATATTACCCACGCCATCGCAGAGATTCAGGAAGTAGCTGATGGTAGCATAAATATCATCGAGGATGATATGCTTTGGCACCAGTTCATCTGCGCGTTTCCGTAGCTGGAGCCGCAGCTCCTTTTCGTCGGCGGCACTGTCCAGGATTTCTTGCAGCACGCAGTAGCGCACCTTTTCGCTGATGCCAAGTTCCTCACAGTCAAAGTCTACATAGCCGCTGATATCGACCATGCCGTTGCCAATGATTTTGACTTCCTTTTCTACAAAGCGGGTTTCGTTTTCGCCCGTCTCTGTAACAAAGTCCTCACGGGTTTCTACCTTGACAAAAGCCTCTTTGATGCCTGCCTCCTGCACCTGGAGTGCCTGGTCATAGGTCAGCGTCTGCCCCGCCATAAACAGCACTTCACCGGTTGTCTCATTGACTACGGGGCGTGCGAGTTCATGGCCTGCCAGACGGCTGGCGATGCCGAGCTTCTTGTTATATTTATAGCGTCCGAACCGGCACAGATCATATCGTCTGGCGTCGAAGAACAGGTTGTTCAGATGAGTCGTTGAGCTTTCTACCGTTGGCGGCTCGCCGGGACGCAGTTTCTTATAGACGTCGATCAGGGCATCTTCGGTATTCTTGGTGGTGTCCTTTTGTAAGATGGTCTGCGTGAGCCGTTCGTCTCTGCCAAACATCTCGGCAATCTCCTCATCCGAGCCGATGCCCAGCGCGCGGATGAAAGTGGTGAGGGGAATCTTGCGGTTCTTGTCGATGCGGACATAGACCACATCGTTGGAGTCCATCTCATATTCCAGCCATGCCCCGCGGTTCGGGATGACCGTGGCACTGAACAAGTCCTTGCCTGTGCGGTCTTTTTCGCAGGCGTAATATACGCCCGGCGAACGTACCAGCTGAGAGACAATGACACGTTCCGCCCCGTTGATGACAAAAGTACCGCTGTCAGTCATCAGCGGGAAGTCACCCATGTAGACGACCTCTTCCTTAATCTCGCCGGTCTCTCGGTTATGCAGACGTGCTTTGACATGGAGCCGTGCTGCATAGGTGACATCTCGCTCTTTGCACTCTGCGATGGAGTACTTGGGTTTGTCATCGATCTGATAGTCTGTAAAAGACAATACCAGCGTTTCGTTATAGTCGGTAATGGAAGAAATGTCCTGGAGGACTTCCCGCAGTCCCTTTTCCCGAAACCAGTTGTAAGAGTTTTTCTGCACCTCGATTAGGTTCGGCATTTCCAGCACTTCGTTGATCTTCCCGAAGTTCATGCGAACGTTTTTCCCGCACTGTTTTGGCGTAACTTGCACCATTGGCGAAAAACCTCCTTGTTCTTTGTTGGAGACAGTCCCGCACACGTTTTGTGCGTTGCTGCCCTGAATCTGTCCCACTCGAAATGCTGTGCAGGCATTCGTTTGGTACAGCTTCTCAGACAAAATGGGCCTGTCGGAGCGTGGCTTTTCTTTTTTTAAAAATTTGAAAAAGCACTTGACAGGCATGGGCGGAATGTGGTATACTATTTTGCTGTAATATGCGATAACACATTATGATACATTTTATAATTATATAATAAGCAAGAAATTTTGTCAAGCATTTTTTGCAAATTTTGTATATTTCACTTGATTGACACGCCTATTTTGGCGTGTTTTTTGTGTATTTCTGTGAAAGAACTGATTCCCTGTTCTTTTTCGACCTGTTTCGGCACAGCTAGTAGCTTGGGTTCCACCACCTTTTTTCGAGAAACGGCGGCACACACAAGAAAAATCTTTGCGATGTACTGCCTTTACAATTGTCGGAAATCATGGTATACTAGAATGTGTTCCCATAAGCGTATATGCATGTCATTTTGGCAAAATTTCCCGTCTACTTCGTGGAAAATCCTTGCCAGGCGACAGCCTGCCTACGGATTTTTGCCTTGTATACGGAAAATTTTGCTCGAAAATCCACACATCTATTTTATGTGGACACGCGCTAGCGAAAATGCAAATCCATTCGCCAATATCATACCAAACGCACTCTAACAGGGGAGAATATACATGGTTACACAAATCAGCAGTTTTGGATTATACGGGCTGAATGCCTTTCCGGTGACGGTAGAGGTTAGCCTTTCGAAGGGTGCCCCTTCTTTTGAAGTGGTGGGATTACCAGGTAATTCGGTGAAAGAGAGCCGGGAGCGGATTCGCTCCGCATTGGAAAATATAGGTATGCCTATGCCGCCGAGCCGGGTAGTGGTCAATCTGGCACCGGCAGACGTTAAGAAAAGCGGCACGATGTACGATCTGCCGATCTTGCTGGGTATTCTTGTGTGTATGGGGCGACTGGATCCTCAGCCAGCGCATCGCTGCTATATTGGGGAACTGTCGCTCACGGGGGACACGTGCCGGGTGAATGGCGTATTACCGATGGCACTGGCGGCGGCGGAGAATGGTATCCAGGAGCTGTATGTACCGGCTGCCAACCGCACCGAAGCGGCAGCGGCGAATTTACGGGTATATGGATTTGGCAACATTTTGCAGCTGCTTGCGCATCTGGATGATAAGTCACCGATGGTCAGTGCTCCTCCCTATCGCTATACCGAGGCACCCTTTCCCACAGTGCTGGATTTTGCTGACGTCAAGGGGCAGCAAAACGCCAAGTATGCGTTGGAGATTGCCGCTGCGGGCGGGCACAATGCGCTGATGATCGGGAGTCCTGGTAGCGGTAAGAGTATGCTGGCGAAACGGATCCCCACCATTCTGCCGCCTATGACGGAGGCAGAGGCGCTGGAGACCACACAGATCTATTCCGTAGCGGGGCTTTTGCGGGGCAGCCATCCATTCCTATCGAGACGACCGTTTCGTGCGCCCCATCACACTATCTCTGGGGCAGGACTGGTTGGCGGCGGCACGATCCCCCGGCCGGGAGAGATCTCTCTGGCACACAACGGCGTGCTGTTTTTGGATGAACTGGCGGAGTTTGACCGTTCTACGCTGGAAATTATGCGCCAGCCACTCGAAGATCACCAGGTGACCATTACCCGTGTTTCTGGGACGATTTCCTATCCCTGTCGATTCATGCTGATTGGGGCGATGAATCCCTGCCCTTGTGGTTACTATGGTCATCCAAAGCGGCAGTGTACCTGTTCTACCTCGAAGGTGCATCAGTATCTCAACCGCATTTCGGGGCCGCTGCTCGACCGATTCGACCTGCACATCGAGGTCGATCCCGTGCCCTTTGAGGCGCTCTCTGACGGGAAACGTGGGGAATCGTCGGCGGATATCCGTCACCGGGTGGTGCAGGCACGTCAAATTCAGGCGGAACGCCTGGGCGAAATCGGCGTGTTCTGCAACGCGGCCATTCCTGCCGGACTGGTGCAGCAGTACTGCCCCATGGAAGAGGAAGCCAAGACCATGCTTCAGTCGGTGTTTGATCGGCTGGGTCTGAGTGGCAGAGCGTATGACCGTATCCTAAAGGTGGCGCGCACGGTGGCGGATCTGGACGGCAGTGAGACCATCCGCCGACAGCATATCGCCTGCGCTGTGCAGTACCGGAGTCTGGATCGGAAATATTGGGCGAACTAACCGCTACGCGGGAACCGTGCGCAGACGCTTAGCGCCTGTTTCACGAGATACCGCGGTAGCTTTTGGGCATTTTTGCCCGAAATTTTTGTAATATATACCAAATATTGCTGCGGCTTTCGTACTTTGCCATGCCGCAGATCTGCCGAAAAAATTGAATTGTGTCTCTTGTAAAGACAGGCTTTTATAGATTTATAGAAAGGAATCAATATGGATAGAATTTATCGACCCAAACGAAAAAAAGAAAAGGAAGTCCCTTGGCTTGTACGTTACTGGTGGGGACTGGACAAGTCCCTGATTTTGGCGGCACTCATCTGCTCCGGGTTGAGTGTCCTTCTGCTATATTCCATCTGGCAGAACCATATTGTCAGCACAGTGGGTGCAAGTTATTATCGTACCCAGCTATTTTCCTGTGTTCTGGGGCTGCTCTGTCTGGGGATACTGTCTGTGTTGGATTATCATAAAATTGCAAAGCTGTGGTTTCTCTATGCGCCGCTGGCACTGGGACTGACGCTTTTGACATTTACGGCGTTGGGACATCGGCGTGCTGGAGCAGATGACCAGGCGTGGCTGAATCTGGGCTTTATCCAATTCCAACCCTCTGAGGTGCTGAAACTGGCGTTTATTCTTACTTTTGCCCTCCATCTCTCCCGTGTCGAAAAGCAGATAAACAAGCCATTGCATATGCTGCTGTTGTGTATCCATGGGGCCATACCCACGGGACTTATTGCCCTCCAGGGGGACTATGGCACGGCCATTGTCTTTGCCGTTATCTTTCTGGGGATGTTGTTTTCGGCGAAAATCTCGTGGAAATATGTGTTGGCATTTCTGGCAGCGATCCCAGTGCTTTTGGTGGTGCTTTGGAATTTTTTACTGGGGGATGTCCACAAGCGGCGAATTCTCGTACTGCTGCATCCTGGCACAGACCCAGACAACCTGGAATACCAGCAGGATCGGGGGTTGGAAGCACTCTCGAATGGGAAAATTTTTGGTGTGGGGTTGTTTGCTGGGGAGGATGCCTATGTCACGGTGCCGGAGTTGCACAACGACTTTATGTTTGCCCAGGTAGGTCAGGCACTGGGCTTTGTGGGTGCCATGGCGGTAGTCCTGCTACTGGCGTTCCTCTGCCTGAAGATTCTCTATAATGGCTATCGTGCCAAGGATACGCTGGGGATGTTTCTCTGCACAGGTGTGTTCGCCATGTTCTTTGCCCACTGCGTGATGAACATTGGCATGGTACTGAAGGTGGCGCCTGTCATCGGTGTGCCGCTGCCCTTTATCAGTGCCGGCGGTACGGCCACGGTGAGTATGTATATTGCGCTCGGTTTTGTCCTCAGCGCCTATCGGCACAGTGACCGGCGCGCACGGATGCTGACATGAGATCCTGTTGGGAGACTTCTCAGTGCCTGTGAATTGTCGTTCGGACACAAAAAATACTTGCATTCCCCCTAAAAATATGGCATAATAGAGATAATCTATGAAGCGTGTACTTCCATAAATGCAAAGTTCTGCACGCGCATATCGCAGTTTTATGGAAAGATGTACAGGCAGAAAGGAACTATCGCCTATGAAACATCAACTTGTTCTCGTATTGGACTTTGGCGGCCAGTATAACCAGCTGATTGCCCGGCGTGTCCGGGAGTGCGGCGTTTACTGCGAAGTGATCCGCTATACTACACCACTCAAAGAGATCGCCGCCAGAAAGCCGGCAGGTATTATCTTTACTGGAGGTCCCAACAGCGTCTATGACGAAAATTCACCCCATATTGCGCGGGAAATTTTCGAAATGGGTATTCCCATTCTCGGCATTTGCTACGGCTGCCAGCTGATGGCTTATACGCTTGGCGGCACGGTGACCACCTGTGAAACTTCAGAATACGGTAAGACAGAAACAACATATGATAAATCCAGCCTTCTGTTTTCGAATGTGGAGGATATGCCGGAGACGGCGGTTTCGTGGATGAGTCACACCGACTATATTTCCCAGGCACCGGAAGGCTTTATCGTCATGGCACACACGGAGAACTGTCCGGTGGCAGCGATGGAAGATCCAGAGAAAAAACTGTATGCGGTACAGTTCCATCCGGAGGTCAACCATACGCAATATGGCCTCGGTATGCTTGACAGCTTTTTGAAAAATGTCTGTGGCTGTACCGGCGACTGGACGATGGAGAGCTATGCGCAGACGGCCATCCAGCAAATCCGCGAAAAAGTCGGGGATGGCAGGGTGCTGCTGGCACTTTCCGGCGGCGTGGACAGTTCCGTCTGTGCGGCACTACTGTCCCGTGCGGTGGGGAAAAAGTTGACCTGTATTTTCGTAGACCATG
>CASDUD010000060.1 GCA_949283725.1 uncultured Ruminococcus sp. | reverse complement strand
CTGAACAGATCCGCCGGGTGTTCATCTGTCGTACGGTTTCCGGTAGCTTGTGCGCTTCGTCGATCACCAAAGCCTGGTAATCCTTCAAAAGCGGCGTCCAACCGTTTTTCCGATGAGCCGCGTCTGCCAGCAGGTAATTGTGATTGCAAACCTGGATCGTGACCGAAGGCCCGTTGGATGCTTTCAGATATTGTCGGTAGCGGCAGTCCGTATGTGCGATACAGCTGCGACCGCACCGACTCGGCACACAGATCAGGCGGCGCTCATGGCGAGGCAGGTTCGGCAGTCGGTCAAGGTCCAGGCATTGCCTAGCTTCCTGCAGCGCGGTGGCCCGCTTGCGGAAACGTTTTCCCCTTGCCGTAATCTGCTTTTGGCGAATCAGCAAACGCACATCGCAAACGAAGCGTTCCTTTCCTTTTCGCAGCACGGCACAAACCGGGGCTTGAATATATCCATTTTGTATTAATGCATCGGATAAAAACAGTATGTATTCTTCCAAAATTGCATTCTGCAGCGTGATGCTGGCCGTGGAGATCACCACCGGCCGCTGCATTGGACTCGGCTTTTGCAGCTGCCATAAAATGCAGGCGACCAGATAGGCATAGGTCTTGCCCAGACCCACACCGGCGTCACACAGGGCCACATTCCTGCCAAACAAGGTATCCAGCATCGCATGGCACAATCGTATCCGGCCTTCGCGTACGTTCATCCCTCTGGCCGAAAACACTTCCCGGAATATCTGCTCTGCTTGTCGGTGGGCTTTCTCGTATCCGGTTTCTGGATTAGTCAATAAGATCATCTCCTTGGTTGATGGCAAAATAGTGCGGCGCAGCGGTCTGCACTGCGCCGCACGGGTTCGACATCAACACATGGGGTTGTTGATGTTCGGCAAAAAAGAGTAATATACAGAAATGCCATATTTGCCGCTCGCCCCCCTGGCAGTTGGGAACACGGTTCACTTTCGTTAGGCAGCCGCTTGCGCAGCCTTCACTGGCGTTCCAGAGGTCTAAGGATTGCAACCCAAGGTCGGCCACCCCGTCTGACGTGCGGGGCAAACAGGGTATCATTATCTCCCAGGCAGATCATGGCGAAGCAGCTCTCGCTGCTTTTTCAGTAGAATGGATCGCTCGGTACAATCTCGCCACCTTGCCGGGTATGAGCTTGTACGTCATGGCGCTTCTCCGATCACGCTTCCTGCACCGGGAACGTACCTCCGTGCTGGGGATTCAGTTGTCAAGGTTCCTGCAGTACTACTGCATAAAGGCAAAATCGTGGAGGATGCTCTGCACTATTTCCTGATCAGACTTCGATAGTTGTTTCATAATTCGATATAGAAAATCTCGCTGCACCAAAGTCAGTCGGGGACTTTTCGGACTATATCCTTCTATAAAGCTGATTCCTCCGTTATATCGCCCCCGTGTCGTTTCAATCGGATATGTAGTCGAGAGTACATCCACATCAGTTCGAATGGTGCGAACGGACACATTGAACCGGGAAGCCAGATCGCGCATTTTAACACACATTTTTGCATCGCAAAGGATTTCAATGATCTGGCATCGACGCTCCATTGCATCCATCGCACCACCTCCCTTCCTTTGCCCTGTCTCTATCGTAATGGTTAAATAGGAAATAAACCTTACTATTTAAAAAATAAATTTTCACGTTCACACATCACCTTTCCTTTTGATTCAGGAAAAGTTCATTACGGTGGCGAACGACAGTTTCGTACAAAAGCAAAAAGAGCAGAAAAACAGGTATAATCATGTACCCTTTTTCTGCTCTTGAAGGCAAGGTAGAAATATTTTTCTATTGCCACACTCGAATGAGTAAAGACATCAGGTAAAAATGTTTATTAGTTTAATGATTTCTTGTAAAACAAAATGTTTTGTCACAGCCACCTTTCTTCTTTCATGTAATTATTTTTCTAATAAATATAGAAATATAATTCGTTCAACTCTATTTTCGACACCTATACAATATATTCGTAACTCGT
>CASDUD010000059.1 GCA_949283725.1 uncultured Ruminococcus sp. | reverse complement strand
GCTTCCGGCATCGGGCAGACAATGCGCCCAACTTCTATCAGGCCGGGTTCGGTCTGGGATACGGGGAAACTACCTTCACCCAGTGTATGCCCCTCTTGGGTGCATAGGCACCATTGCACTTCGCAGCCCACCGGCAGGGCGGGCAGACTTGTGCGAATCATCACTTCTGCCACAAACATCGACCCAGTAATGCACACATAAGAAGGAAACTTCGCCAGCACCACACAGTCGGCGCAAAACATCTGCCATTGTTGCGGCGAAATCAGCCCCTTGCTGTCCATAAACGCATCGAGCATTCCCACGAGTGCCGTCCCTTGGCCGCTGAAGTCCTGAAGGTCGAGCAACTGAAACCCAGCGATATACTGTGAGCGCATCACGGCTTCGATCTCTTCCTTATAGCATGCTGCCGCCAATGCACCGCTGCACCGGAAGAAGGTTTCTGCCTGGTGCAGCATTCCCTTTTCAGTGAGCCGTTCCCGGAAAATTTCGAAGTTGCGCGCTTTCAGCGGTCCAGTATATTTCTCGATCTCCCGGAATTCGGGATAGACCTCATACTGTCCAATTTCATGGGTAATAATGGGCTTTGTAGGGATGAGACCGTTCTCGCCCTTTTGTACTTGCACTTTTTTTACACCCGTGCCATACTGGATCTCAATTTCCTGTATATCCTCGGCATGGGTATCGTGGCTGTCGGTGTTTTGTGGGAAGATGATGTGATCATAGCTGTGCATTGTCCCCGGTCGGTCGGTCTGGATATGTCCCAGCGGTGCATCGCACATCCCATACGATCCACGCAGGAGGCGTTCTTTGTGTAGACGTACGCCCACGAAGTAGTCATCTTCTGGCAGAATCAGCGGGAAATGCTGAAAATTGTTACAGCCCTGGGTATAAAGATGGCGACTATCCCGTGCCTTATAGCGGCGCAAAATCTCTGCCAGCCGTTCAGGGCTGCCCCAAAGCTCGTTGCCGAGAGAGAACATCACAAATGATGGGTGGTTGCCGAAGGTGTCGAGCATCTTGTCCCCCAGTTCAATGAGATACTGCTGTTCAGCGGCGTTGTGGTTCTCGTCGGCTTCTGTCGTAATGGTTCCCCAGAAGGGTAACTCTGGCTCCATATACATCCCTAAAATATCTGCTGCTGTGAATGCCGCATCTGGCGGACAGCAGGTATGAAAACGATAATGGTTGATGCCATAGGATTTGGCAATGGACAAAATGCGAATCCATTCATTGACATCGGTTGGCGCAAAGCCCGTCCGTGGAAAGATCATGCCATCATGCTTGCCCCGAAGCAAGGTAGGTCTGCCGTTGATGGTGAACTGCATTCCGCTGGCACAAAATTCCCGTAACCCAAAGGTGACATAGCCATAATCACGTTCGTCTATGGTATAGTGCAGATGATACAGGGCAGGTGTGTACTCATCCCACGCATAGACCGTATCGCCCAATGGAATGGTGACGGCGGTTCTGCCTGATGCATTGGCGGTAAGCTGCGCCTGAAACGGCGGAATGGTATCCTCCTCGTCATTTTCCAATACTGTGCCTTGTGCAGAAAAGGCAGCCGTTTTTGCCCCATGCAACTGCATTGTGAGGGTAACAGACTTGTCCGCCAGATTGGGATACGCCTGCACATGATCCACATATACTGGCGGGAATACTTCCAGCTTTATTTCGCCTGTAATGCCGTTCCAGTTGGACTGTGTGTCGGGAGAGGTGAGGTGACCACCCTTTGTGGGATAGCCCGTATTCTCCACACAGAGGAGGATTTCCGTCAGCGGCTTGGTGATGTATGCGGTCACATCATACACATGGGGGGTACAGAGGCTGTCGCAGGTACCGACACGCTTTCCATCCACCCAGAGGGTGGTCAGGCGCGTGCGCTCGAGGGTAAGCTGAATGGGCATCCCTACATGGCTGGGGGCTATGTACACCTGTTTCCGAAACCATGCCTGCCCCTCGAAGGCGTAAGCATCTGTCAAAAAGCCAGTTTCCCGGCGGGGGTTGGGTATGCCTTTTTTAGCGAGGGAGGTGGTGCCGGGCAGAGAAATGGTGTCGTCAAAGGCAGTGGGCACAGAGCCGTGCTGCATTTGTGCCATCGAAAAATCCCAGATGCCAGTGAGGTCATATTGAGCAAACATGTTGATCACGTCCTTTCCAGTTTGGGCGATGCTACATTGCGCACCGTTCCATTGGTATCAGTGTATCATATTCCGGTCAGTTCGTCAAGGCGACAGAAAGAAGGTGCAGTTAGAGCGAATAAATTTAAGCCAAGACTACATAAAAAATCGTGTACAGCGGATACACTGTACACGAAGGTAGATAATTTTATCCGTACATGATTTAGAAGAACCGGCTCATCAAAAAACGGAAAGCGTAGAAATCTTCATAATCATAGTAGTCATAATAATTCTGGCTTTCTGTTGCAGCCGAGAAGATGCCTACAAAGATCAGCACGAATACAATGATCATGATGATAGAAAGCACTAGCCCGATGATGGAACAGATTAGACCCGCTGTTGTAAAGGATTTATTTTTTGGATTCTGCGCCAGCAGGGGATTGGTGTTCACGGCCTTCTTTGACAAAATAGAGAGGATCAGCCCCACAATCCCAAATATGATACCGCTGCCATAGAGACAGGCAAATACAATGGAAATGATACCGAGAATCATAGCGGCCACAGCCTTCCCATCGGTCTGTACCGGTGGCTGCGTCGGATAGGGTTGCTGCGGATAATAGCCGTTGTTGCCGGACGTATTGGGGTTGTAGTATGTATTCTGTCCGCCCATCGACGGGTCGGTATAGCCCTGCGGCTGCGACGCATAGCTGCCTGTCGGCTGCTGATAAGTGCTCTGTCCTGCATCCGGCTGTTGATAGCTGCTTGAATCATAGGCATTGTTTTGAGGCAGGGTGTTATCAGGTGTATTCCCCGAATCCTGCGCACCATTGTTCCAACCGTTTTCTATGGAATCTGGCGTCTGTTCAGCATTGGCCTCGCTCGGTGTCATATCCGGTTGCATCGGCTGCTTCGTAGGCGTACCACATTTCGGGCAGAACTTGATGCCATCATCCAGAACTTCCCCACAGGTTTCACATGTAATCATAAGATATTCTCCTCCATAAATTATTGCGCAGAGTCAGCCCTCTGCCTTTTCCCGGACGAATTCCCTCTATGCATAGGCAAGAAAGAAAAAATCAATGCACTGCCTTCGGCTCTGCCGGCCCGCTGCAAAAATAAAATCAGACACAAAAAGAACAGAAAGCTGTCAAAAGTAGTATATCATATTCCGAATATTTTGTCAAGATGTCAGAATTGTTGCTGGGTAACCACATGGACATACAAAATGCACAAATGCAGCGTTATATTTTTGCCTCTGTAGTGCTATTTCCAGTTTATTTCACAAAATAAAGTAGCCACAAGTCAAATTTTCAACGGAACTCTTTGTATAAAATGCCTATCATGCGGTCGCCTTGTGCTCCTTTTACATTATAGTTGACATCTTTTGAAAATTTTTATATTATAGTTGACATCTTTTGAAAATTGTGATACAATAAAAATACTGAAAATCCGAATCACTTTTTAGGAGGATGATATCTATGAAGCACATTCAGTGGAATCGGCGGTTTTTGGCAGCTGCGGTTGGCATGACGATGTTCTGCACGGCAGTGCCAGTGTCCCTTTTCACCGCCTGGACGGCCGATGCCGCAGATGGTGCGGTTTTGTACTCAGCGGACTTTGAGAACGGTACAAATGACTTCACCGCCAGAGGCACGACCGAAACGTTTGAGATCACTACAGAAAAGGTGCACAGTGGCTCATATGCCCTGAAGGTGAACGACCGTTCGAGTTCCTGGAATGGCCCCCAGTTGGCACTCGATTCCACGATTTCTACCGGTACCGAATATGTGGTCACCGCCTATGCCACCACAGAATGGTATTGCAACAGCCTGACACTCAGTTTGCAGTATGATGATGCCTCAGGCAATACCACCTATTCGAATGTCGTTTCGCAGACTAGCGACGGCTCTGGTTGGGTAGAGTTCAACAGCAAGATTTCCTTCCCCTCAGGTTCTACCAACCAGTATGTCTACTTCGAATGCTCCGATGCGGGGGCTGCCATCTATCTGGATGACTTCACCTTGTCTGAAGCGCCGGAGGTAGAATTGGAGGATATCCCGGCACTCAGCGAAGTGTATGATGGCTATTTCAAAATTGGCACAGCCATTGCGCCATCCACACTGGCTTCCAAAACGCAGATGAAGCTTGTACAAAAGCACTTCTCCGGCAGCATCACACTCGGTAACGAGATGAAACCGGACTATGTACTCGATCAGGAAGCAACACTGGCGTATATGGAACAGACCGGCGACGACAACAATCCTCAGATCAATCTCTCTGCTTGCGCCGAAATCTTGCAATATTGCTCCGACAACAATATTCCCGTAAGAGGACATACCCTTATATGGCACAGCCAGACACCGGACTGGTTCTTTAAGGAGGGCTTTACTGACGAGGGTGACTGGGTCTCCAAAGAGACGATGATTGTGCGGATGGAGAACTATATCAAGAACTATATGGAGGCACTCGAAACCCAGTTCCCCAATCTCAATCTCTACGCTTTTGACGTAGTTAATGAGGCATGGACAGACAATGGCACACCTCGTGAAGCAGGTTCCAGCAAGTCGGAGGATCCCAATAGTTCTGCATGGGTACGTGTGTTCGGCGACAACTCCTTCATTGAGTATGCATTCCAGTTTGCCAGAGAATATGCACCGGAAGGGTGCAAGCTCTACTACAATGACTTCAACGAGTATATGCCTACTAAAACCAATGCCATTGTGGAAATGGCAACAGAACTGAAGGAAAAGGGGCTGATTGATGGCATCGGGCTACAGTCGCATCTGGATGTTTCTTTCCCATCAGTTTCTGCCTATCGGACGGCACTAGAAAAGTTTGCTGCTACCGGGCTAGATATCCAGATCACTGAGTTGGATGTTACCACTTCGGACACTTCCGAAGCAGGGCTGGAGAAACAGGCGCAGTATTATAGCGACATTTTCGATGCCATCGTAGAATATAAAGATTCCATCTCCGCTGTGGTTCTGTGGGGTATCACTGATGATGGAAGCTGGCGGGCAGACCGTCTGCCGTTGCTGTTCAACGGTGACTATACCGCAAAGCCTGCATACTATGCGATTATTGACGATGTACCGCCCCTTGGTGGCGAGACAACCACAACGACTACCACAGAAGAAAGCACCGCTCCTGCGGAAACCACAACGACTACCACAGAACCGATTATCACCGCCATCCGGGGCGATGTGAACCAAAACGGCAAGCTGGAAGGGGCAGACCTATCACTGATGCGCCAGACATTGTTGACGCTGGATACGACAGCGGATCTTTCAGATGCGGAATGGATCGTCCTCGATATGAATCAGGACGGCATGGTGGGCACACCCGATCTGGTGGCACTGCTCCAGTTCCTGCTGGGACAGGCATAAGCAACGAAATCTGCAATATTTCCGCATATAAATAACCTATATAACCCAAAAGCACGGAATCCCATTGTGGAAAACCGTGCTTTTTGCTTTTTGAATATTGTGTAAAAGCATCCTTGTGCAAACAGGCGCTCTTATGGATGCATCCTATTGTGCTCCTGCTTGAGCGCATGGGCAAGCTGAAGGGCATTCCACGCCAGATTGGTGGATGTCAGCACCGCCTTATAGGGAATTTCTAGTCCGTTGTGTCGCAATGCTTCCAACAGCTTATTCATATGCGTGTTCTTTACACCACACATCACCAGCACCCCTTCTGCCGGCAGCGTTTCTTCCGCTTCTACCTTGGCAGCTGCCAGCGCAGACGCATAGCCCGCCAGCATTCCAATGCTCTGGGCATATTGGCTCGGCTGGACAGTCACAGTGCGAATACGCAGCTTTTGCGCAATGCTTTCCACCTGCTGCGCGGCTGGCAGCCCGATGAGCAAGAGTTTTTCCATCTGTCTCTCTCCTTTCTGCAAAACATGTCCTACTGCTTGGCAGATGTATGGTTGGATCTGCCTACAGATTCGCACTGTCTGGGGAAAGTCAAGGTAATCTCTGTACCAACGCCCACTTCACTGCTAAGCGACAACACCGCGTGATGCAGTGCCGCCCCATGTTTGACAATTGATAGCCCCAGACCTGTGCCGCCTACTGACTTTGAATGGCTCTTATCCACTCGATAAAATCGCTCAAACACCCGGCTTTGATCTTCCGCCGGAATGCCGATGCCTGTATCCTGCACCGAAAGCCGTACCTCTGTTTCTGTCTGATGCAGACGAATCCAAACCATCCCCTGTGCCCGGTTATATTTTACGGCGTTTTCGCAAAGATTATACACCATTTCGCCCAAAATCTGCCGCACACCGAGTATCTGGGCGGATGCACCTTCAACCGTGAGCGTCACATCGTTTTTCTGGGCAATCGGTTGAAGCTGATGCACAACCTCTTGCGCTACATCCAGTAAGTCCACTGTCTCTCGCTCCAGCGGTATCTGGTTCTCGTCCAGCCGGGACAGCCGGATGATATCGCCAATCAATGCCACCAGACGCTGAGATTCATCATAGATTTTTCCCGCAAAGTGGGGAATATCTTTGGGTTTGACAATGCCGCCCCGGATAATTTCAGCAATCCCGGAAATCGAAGTCAGCGGCGTTTTCAATTCATGTGAAACATTCGCGGTAAACTCCCGGCGGTATTGCTCCTGTTCCTCTCGTTCGGTCACATCCAAAATGAGGATAACTGCCCCCACCAACGTCTCCGAAGCCTCCAGGTGGGCAGGGTTTGCAATGATCTGATAAATTCTGCCCGAAAGTTTCAGTGTCTCCTGCGCATGATGCCCATGCAGTGCCGCATCGACTGCTGTACGAAAGCTCTCGCTCCGGTTGATGGTAAGTAGATTTTGATGTGTCACAGGAGTTTCAATGCCGAAAATTTCCATGGCACTCTTATTTAGAGATAAAATTTGGTAGTTGCTATCCACCACAAACAACCCTTCACTCATATTCTCTGTTATCTGAGCAAATTCGTGCTGCTGCTTGCGCAGTTCCGCTATGTGGGCATCAATCTCCCGTTTCTGAGCAGCAATACGCTGCAAAAAGGGCGAAAGCTCCTCATACGTTTCCACTTGTTCTGGATGATTGAGATCGATCTCTGCCAGTGGCCGCACAATCCGCCGAGATACCCGATAGGACAATATACCCGACAGCGCGCACGCCGCCAAAAAAATAAACACAATCGGAGAAAGCATGCCACCCAGCAGAAAAAATACAGAACTATGTGCCATCGACAGCCGCAACACCGAGCCATCTTCCAGCCGTATTGCATAGTAGATGGTCTTTTCCGACAGCGTAGCAGATTCCCGCACACTGACGCCAGAGGCGCTTTGCAGTGCCTCCTGCACTTCTTCTCGGTTGGCATGGTTTTCCATCTGAGTGGCATCGGTGTAGTTATCATACTGTACCACGCCATCTGTGTCGATCCAAGTCACCCGACAATCGTTCTCCTGGAACGTCTCCAAAAAGGCAAGCCCCTCATGTTCCACACCTTGCGCCAACACCGACGCCGTCATCTCCATCTGTTCCACCCGCATACGCTCAAAATGTGTATACAACACGCCTGTAATCAGCCCAACACACAGCAAAAGCACCGAGATGACCACAACCATGGAAGAGAGAAAAATCTTTCGCGTCATACCATCCCATCTCCTGAACGATAGCCAATGCCCCGCACAGTCTCAATATACTTCCCACAGTCACCCAGCTTCTGACGAAGGTGACGCACATGGACATCCACTGTGCGGCTTTCGCCGTCAAAAGAATAGCCCCAAATTTGGTTCAACAGCTGGTCGCGGGTGAACACCACGCCCGGATTATCGAGAAGCAGGCAGAGCAGCTCGAACTCTTTCAGCGTCAGGCTCACGGACTTTCCGCCCACCAGTACCAGGTGACGCGTCGGATTGACGACAAGCTCACCCATTTGCAGCACCTTTTCTTCCTCGGGCTTTTCTGCCCGGCGCAGCACCGCCTTGATGCGCGCAACCAGTGCCATCATGCCAAAAGGTTTTGCCACATAATCGTCCGCCCCGCAGTCTAGCCCAATCACCTGGTCATACTCTGTGCCCCGTGCTGTCAGCATGATAACAGGCAGGGTCTTTGTATTCTTATCCTTTCGGAGTTTCTTCAAGATCTCCAGGCCGTCCTCCTCCGGCAGCATAATGTCCAGCAGAACCAACTCCGGCTTACGCACCGCCATCGCCCGCCAAAACTGGGAGGGCAGCGAAAAGCCCTGAGCGTCCATCCCTGTACTGCGCAGAGTATAGATCACCAATTCCCGGATGCTGTCGTCATCTTCTACCAAATAAATCATTTTGTTCGCCTCGTTCCCTCTGAAAAAATACAGATATATCAAAACCTGCCCACATCGTGCCTTGCATTGGTGGACAGGTCTTTTAATGCGTGTTTGATATCTCGGATGTAAATTGTCGCTGGTTTCTAGGGCTTGTTTGAAAAATGGCTATGTTCGGAAAAATGCCCAGAGATTGCTGGATGCTAGGAGAAATTCCGCAGGCAAGCTTTCGCCCGGCAAGGATTTTCAACGACGCAGACAGCGGTTTATGGACATTTTTACGAGTGTATGGATTTTTCAAACAAGTCCTGGGCAAAAATTCGCAGACATTTTTTCGCCCAGCAAGAATTTTGCACAACGAAAATGACAAAATCCATCCAAAAGATACATATGAAAAGCTACCAAATACGCGCTTAATGTTTTGGCGCATAAAAGCCAGACAGGCACTTATATGCCCTATGTGTGCCCATATCCATTGCACTTTTATAGTAGCATGAATCCTGAGTTTCGTCAAGAGGTTATTGTATGAGAAAGTCTAGAGTGTTTTTACATAAATAGATGTGTGGATTTTCGAGCAAAATTTTTCGTATACAAGGCAGAAGTCCGTAGGCAGGCTGCCGCCTGACAAGGATTTTTCACGCAATAAACGGGAAATTTTGCCGAAAAGACGTGCGTATACGTTTGTATGAACACACTCTAATCTCACTTGGCATAGTCACCCGTTACAGCATAGATAACCCACTCCGAAACATTCACAGCATGGTCACCGATGCGCTCCAGATACTTCGCAATCATCAGCAGATCTAGTGCACCTTCTGTCATATCCTGGTTGCGCCGAATTAACTCCGCCAGTTCATTGCGCACCTTCAGGAAGAGCGCATCCACCTTGTCATCCTGTTTCGCCACCGTTCGCGCCAGTTCTGCATCTTGGTTCACATAGGAATCTATACTGTCTGTCACCATGGTGATGGCTGCTTTCGCCATTTCCTTGATGTGTACCCTGCTCTCGAAATCTCGAAAGGATACATGCTTGGTAATGTCCGCGATATCGGACGCCTGATCGCCAATACGTTCCAAGTCCGAGATCATTTTCATGGCAGAAGAGACGTTACGCAAATCAGTTGCCACGGGCTGCTGCATCAGGAGCAGACGCATACAGAGACGTTCGATGTCCCGTTCATATTGGTCAATCTCCATCTCGGTTTCTTTCACCTTTTCCGCCAGCGCCAGATCATCCTCCAACAGTGCATGAATGGCGGCCGAAATGGCATCCTCGCACAACGCCCCCATCTGGATCATATTGGTATTCAATGTTGCAAGCTGTGCTTCGTAGTGCGCTCTCATTAACCGAACCTCCCTGAAATATAATCTTCTGTACGCTTATCCTTAGGTCTTGAGAACAACTGTTCTGTATCGTCATACTCCACCACTTCACCGAGCAGGAAAAAGGCGGTCTTATCCGATACACGCGTAGCCTGCTGCATATTATGCGTCACAATGATGATGGTATACTCTTTCTTCAGCGACATCACCAAATCCTCCACCTTAGAAGTGGAAATTGGATCCAGCGCACTCGTCGGCTCGTCCATCAGCAGAACTTCTGGATGCACAGCCAGAGCCCGGGCAATACAGAGCCGCTGCTGCTGACCGCCGGACATCCCGAGGGCACTCTTGTTCAACCGATCCTTCACCTCATCCCAGATCGCAGCATCTCGAAGAGACTGCTCTACAATCTCGTCCAACTTCGCCTTCGAGCGAATGCCATGGGTGCGGGGACCATAGGCGATGTTATCATAGATGCTCATCGGGAAAGGGTTCGCCTTTTGAAACACCATGCCCACCCGCTTCCGCAACAGGTTTACGTCCATATCGCCGTAGATATCCTCGCCATCAAGACGAATATCCCCGGTAATTTTACAGCCCTCCACTAAGTCATTCATCCGGTTCAGGGACTTTAAAAGTGTGGACTTACCACAGCCGGACGGCCCGATGAAGGCACTTACCTGATGCTCTGGCAGATCAAGATGAATATTTTTCAGAGCATGGAACGCGCCGTAGTACAGATCCATGTTATGGATTTCAAATTTTGCCATACGCTTTCACACAGCTAGACATATGCTGTGCTGTCTCCTTTCTCACTTTTTGGTCAGTTTCTTTGCCACAAAGTTGGACAGCGCGTTGATGAGAATAACCATCACCAACAGTAATACTGCTGTCGCATAGGCGGGTTCCATATACTTACCCTCACAGAGCAGCTGGTACATATGCACCGCCAGCGTGCGGCAGGGCTGCAACAACCCATCGCATACATTGGTCGAAGTCCCCGCTGTATACATCAGTGCCGCCGTTTCGCCGACAATACGTCCCACTGCCAGAATGACACCTGACAGGATACCTGGCACAGCACTCGGGAGAATAATACGGAAAATGGTGCGCAGCTTACCAGCACCCAATCCAAAGCTGCCTTCCCGGTAGGAGTCCGGCACGCTCAATAGCGCTTCCTCGGTGGTGCGCATAATCAACGGCAGTACCATCAATGCCATGGTAATCGCACCGCCCAGCAGCGAATAGCTGAAATTACAGGCGATGACAAATGCCAAGAAACCGAACAATCCATAGACAATCGACGGAATGCCCTGCAAGGTCTCTGTCGTCATGCGAATAACTTTCACCAGGCGCATCTGAAACTTGCTGCCCCGGTTGGAATATTCCACCAGATAGATGGCAGAGCAAATGCCCACGGGCACGGCAATCAACAATGTCAACCCTGTCATTAACAAAGTGTTGATGATTGCGGGCATCATAGAACTGTTTTCGGTGGTATACTTCCACTCGAACAGCGAAAGGCTGAGATTCGGCACGCCTTTCACGACAATATAGACAATTAGGCTGAGCAGCACGCCTACAGTGATCACTGCCGCCAGAATAGTCAGCAGCAAAACCACAAAGGAACCAGGATGGTTCTTATACGCCGCCAGCTTTTGTTGAAACGTCTGCTGATTGATTCCCACAACGGGTGTAGACGCAACTTGTGTTGTTTCGCTCATTGGTTCTCCTTTTTCTTTACCAGGGAGAAGCAGATGTTGATAATCAAAATAAAGATGAACAGGACAACGCCTGTAGCAATCAGTGCTTCTCGATGCAGGTCGGTGGCATAGCCCATTTCCATAACAATATTTGCAGTCATTGTGCGCACGCCGGACAGCAAGCTCTCAGGCAATACTGTCTGGTTGCCGGCAATCATCACAACCGCCATAGTCTCGCCGATGGCACGTCCGATGCCGAGGATCACCCCTGCCATAATACCGGATTTCGCCGCCGGAACCACCGCACGATATACGCTGCGTTCGTGCGTAGCGCCGAGTGCCAGCGAACCTTCATAATAACTGTTGGGCACCGCCCGAATGGATGACTCAGAAATCTCAATGATGGTGGGCAGGATCATAATGCCCAAAAGAATGCCCGCCGTCAGAACGCTTTTTCCGCCGCCGCCGAAAAGCCGCTGCATAATTGGCACCAGTACCACCAGTCCGAAAAAGCCATAGACAATCGAGGGAATGCCTGCCAGCAGAGAAATCGCCGGCTTCAACAGTTTATAAACACCTTTTGGACAAAACCGTGCCATGAATATAGCACACAATAAACCGATCGGTACACCAACAATGATGGCAATGGCGGTGACATAGATACTGCCGACAATCATTGGGAAGATGCCAAACTCGCCTTCCATGGGTCTCCAGCGCATACCGCCCAAAAATTCCAACGGCCCGATTTCCGCAATAGCTGGAAAACCATTGACGAACAGAAAGCCACAGATCAGTACAACTGCCAGAATGGATACACACGCCGCCAGCAGAAATACCACCCGCATAATGGATTCTTTATATTTTTTCATGTTATGTATGACTCCCTTTCCGGACGTGATCTTAGGAAACCCCTGAACCAATCATGCCAGATCAATTCAGTGATGCCCTGGGCGTGGTTGCCGCCTGTATTGCCCGGGAATATTTCCGCCACATCCATCGGATGCAGACACATACCAAGAGATAAAATAGACGCTTATTCCGCCGTCAGACTGCTCCAGGAAGTCACTTCCCCAGTGTAGATCTGCTTCACCTGTTCCATCGTCATTTCTTCTATCTCGTTTTCCTGGTTGACGATGACTGCAATACCATCCATTGCCAGCACTTCACTTGTCACGCCTGTCTCGGAATCCTTCAACTCTCGAGAAGCCATGCCGATATCACATACGCCATCCTGGGTGGAGGTAACGCCTGTGGTTGAGTCGTTCTGCTGGATATCGATGGTCACATCGCTGTTCATCGCCTCATAGGCTTCCTTCAGTTTTGTCATAACTGGTGTAACGGAGGAGGATCCCGCTACCACCACGCTACCGCTAGCACCGTTCGGCTCATAGGTACTGGTGCCTACGGGGATATAGCCCTCTTCTGTGATGATATCCGCCGCATCAGCACTCAGAATATAGTTATAGAAATCCTGTGCCGCTGGGCTGAGCGCTTCGCCGTCTCTGATAACCAGATTGAACGGACGGGAAATGGCATAGCTACCATTCTCCACATTTTCCGTAGTCGCTTCCACGCCTTCAATCGCCAGTGCCTTCACCGAATCATCCAGCGAGCCCATGGACACATAGCCGATCGCGGCCGTATTACCGGCAACCGTTGTCAGCATAACGGCGGTGCTGTTGGTGGTTTCTGCACTGTCCGTAGTGTTGTCAGTGCCATCTTCTTCAATGCCGCAGATCTCAGTGAATGCCCCACGCGTACCAGAACCATCTTCTCGGGTGATTACCGAAATGGTGTCGCTGGTACCGCCACACCCTGTCAGGCTACCTGCCAATACGCTCAGTGCCGCTACAGCGGCTGTCATTTTTCTGTACTGTTTCATAAGTTCTTCTCCTATCCTCACATGGACTGGTGCTTCCCTTTGAAGCACAGCTATTTTTAATTTTTCCTTTCGGAACAAAACCATTATATCAGCTCTACGTAAAATTTGTTATCCCGACTATGTTAATTCCATGCTAAATGTTAACCCCAAGGACTATGTTATTGTTAAGTGGAAAAAATAACGCAATTTCTCGTTGTTTTTTATTCATCCTGTCGATATATAGGCAACACCGCACAAAGAATGTGCGTCAAATACACCGTCGATTTTTCGTCAGATGAAACAAAAAGCGGAGCCAATACTTTGTGTATTGGTAGCATTTTTGTGAAATATGACAGAAAAAGCACTAGCAGATGGCGTGCAAAGCCAATAGACGGTCTTTGTGCGGTGTTGCCTATATACTTTTGACACGGATTGTCCAGCGGCAGAATGCCAAAAAACGGATACGTCAGCGAGCATTTTCCCACGACATATCCGTTTTAGCGGTATGTAATTTTATGGCCCAAATCAATTGTTAAAGGATTCGTACCAGACCGTTTCAGACAGCGGCTTGCGCTCGGTGTCGTAGCGTTCGGGGGATTTCACTGCCTCGGGCTTTGCGTGTCCCAGGCAGAGGATGGCAACCGGGACATACGATGACGGCAGCTGAAATTCTTCCCGCACGATCGTTGGGTCAAATCTTGCGACCCAGAGTGACCCCAGCCCTTGTTCCGTTGCTGCCAGCATCATATAGGTGGTGACGATAGAGGCGTCGATTTCATAAATACAATGGGCATCGAAGCTACGCACCCAGCAATCGCTCGTATCGGCGCAGACCAGGATGACTGCCTTGGCACTATAGGCATTCTTCGTAACGGTAGCTTTTGCTACCTTTTCTAATCCCTCCGGTGATTGAATTACCAACAGTCGCTGCGGTTGATGGTTTTTTCCCGTCGGAGCCAGCCGTCCCGCTTCCAACACCGCTTGTAACTGTTCCGGCGCGATCGGCTCATCTGTATAAGCGCGCACAGAGCATCGTTTTTTTGCCAGATCCATCAATGACATATTCAAAACTTCCTTTCTTTATGGGCATCTGCAACAGAAACAAATGCAGCAAATTTTGTACTTTTATCATAACATATTTTGGGGAGAGATGCAAGGAAATTGCTGAACTAATCCACACCTTATAGCTTACTCTCCAAAACAGAAGAACCATGCTTCGCGCGGCAGCGATGCCAGCACCAAGGCAGACCGTACAACCCCAGCCAGATGATGCCCACCAGCAGGGGCATCCCCAGAAGGTGGTTGCCCAGCACCCGATCAAACCATTCCAGCGGTGAACCAGCGGAAGGATATGACAGAAAGAAAAAGTTCGTACCGAAATGGCGATTGACAACAGAAATGGGCAGACACAATAGACACAGCAACCCGGCACAAAAGGGCAGCTGTCTGACACACGGATACAGCTGGCCGGTCGCACACAAAAGCACCGGCACCCACACCAACAGCCCATGCAGTAAAAAGCCATGCAAGGTGAAGAAATTCCACAGGGGCAGCGAAAACCAGTTCGGAAACAGCAGAGCCAATCCTGCACCGGGCAGCGACAAACTATACACACACGCCCGCAGCAACGGCTGGCGGCTGTATACCGCTGCCAATTCCAGGTATACGGAAAGGCCGCACAAATCCAGCGGCAGATAAGCGAGGGAAAATTGCCCTGTCCGCCAGAGTACCAGAATTTTCAGAAGTTCCAGCCCCACCATCAACCAGGCAAGTACCCGAATGATACGCTGTGCATTTCGCATAGACAGACGGCGGCATAGCCATACAAGAGTAATCCCCCCTGCGGCGATTCCACCCAGCCAGAACAGATGGGGCAGATGATACAGCGAAAAGCCCATATCCGGCGAAATATTCTGTTTGGCCACCCAGAAATAGGACATGGCACGCACCTCCTAAACCAATCCGATATGCGTATGCGCCTCCGATAGAAGAACGTATTGTATATTCAGTATATTGCTTTTTCAGAGAAAATGCAAGACGAACTGCCGTCGATTGCGCAGGAAAAAGGACGCATCTCCTCAGAGAACGCCCCCTTTTTCCTAATACGGCATGAATTGCCCGATTACGATTTTAACAAGCCAGCTGCACGAAGACTGGCCATCAGCTTATTCAGCTTATCGGCTATTTCACAGTTATTCGTGCTGTCCTCCACCGCCTCTGCTGGTGTAAACGTTCCAGCAGGGCCCGTAGCACCCGTGGCACCTGTTGCACCCGTGGCACCTGTTGCGCCCGTTGCGCCCGTGGCACCTCTAGCACCGGTTTCACCTCTTGCGCCCGTTGCGCCTGTAGCACCTGTGGCACCCGTTGCGCCCGTGGCACCTCTAGCACCCGTTTCACCCGTTGCGCCTGTAGCACCTGTGGCGCCCGTTTCACCCGTTGCGCCGGTAGCACCTATTGCGCCAGTCGCGCCCGTTGCACCAGCTGGACCGGTGGCACCCATTGGTCCCGTTACGCCCGGCGGCCCTTGTATACAGCAAGGGGTAGGTCTGGGCGGCATCGAACAGCAATTCGGCTGTGACATATGCTCTGATGGTTTCTCACCATGACAAAATGACATTGTTTCTCGCTCCTTTCCGCAGCAGCTATTGCTGTTGCAGCGATGTGACATCAATTCCTTTTGATGTGAAATATTGCCGGTTATGCAAAACTGCCCGATGATGGGGCTGAATGCGGCCGGCTATCTCATTATATGCCGCTGCTGTAAAAATGTCACCCAGCCTGTCGTAACACACGCACAGCTGTAGCACTGGGATTATATCACCATACGCCGGCACACAAAATCCTTCCAGTGGCAGCTGCCCCGTCCAGCGGGCAGTTTCATACCAAAAAATCGCCGTTTGATAGGCTTTCCTTTGAAAAAAGTGGTCACCAATGGCGCAACAGATTTCCGGGTGCGGCACATCATACCGCATGGACTGGAGCAGATAGTGCAATGCCATCTCCGGTTGTTCCAGCTTTTCGCAGCACCGAGCACAGAGCAGGCATGCGCCGACTTGATCCGCTTTCCACCCAGCACCCGTCTGTAAAAACTGCTCCAAAATCGGCAGTGCTGCCCGATAGGCACCATGCTCCCAGAGTTCTCGAGCATAGTAATACTGTTCCCGAGGGGAAAATGGTTCACCACGCAGCAGCTTTTTCTGATAAATATGCAAATTTCGATCGGGATCACCGGGTGCTTCCTTCCGATGCGTAATGGCAGCATCACCATAGCGGATGGTACCAAAGGGGGAAACGGCTTCATGCACAGCACCAGAAAAACGATACCCCTTTTCCCGGCAAAAAATGCGTTCCCGATAGAACTGCATCGCTGGACGCCCCGCTTCATCACAACCAAGATGATAAGGCAGATAAACGACATCCGCACCGGGGTTTTCCAGAATGGCACGCAGTTTCAGGCGGCTGTCCGGTTCCACCACATCATCGGCATCGAGCCACATCCAATAGTCCCCCACGCACTGTTCGATGGCATAGTTGCGAGCAGCAGAAAAATCGTCTTGCCACACCATATCATAAATTTTCGCTTCATACTGGGCGGCGACAGCTTTTGTGCCATCGGTTGAACCCGTATCTACCAACACAATTTCATCCACCAAATCGGCAACCGAATCCAGACATCGCCCCAGTACCTTTTCCTCATTACGGACAATCATACACAAACTCACCAGTGGCATAGCCTGCCCCTCCATTCCTACACATACTGCCAGCATACGGCACAGACGCCCCTTTGTGGAGGCATTTTCGCCATATATGCGCCCTGCGGCTTTGTTACCTTAGGTCGTGTTGGCACTAAGCTTAACATCGCATCTTTTCGGCAAAATTTCACGCATCCTGCATGAAAAAAGTTTGGAAAGCGACAGCCTGCTTGCACCTTTTTGCCTTGTCTGCGTAAAATTTGTGCCCGAAAATCTGCATATTATTTTAGTGTCAACACACCCTAGAACATGAGAATACGTTCTTAGAGGACACCCCATAAGAGACTGTGCGGTGTCGCCTTTATTGTATGCAGGTCAGGCTTGCCTGTGTGACAAAAAACGCCGCTGCAATTCATGCAACGGCATTGTATATGTGTACATTCTGTAAAAGCTTGTTCTTAGAGCCTGTTTCGCACCTCTTCACACGCATCTTTCCGGTCAATTTTCCCGGCTACTGCGTGAAAAATCCTTGCCAGGCACAAAGCCTGCCTGTGGATTCCTGCCTTGCATCCCAAAAGATTGGCTCGAAATCCTAGGCACGTTCTCTATGAGAACAAGCTCTAATTTTATCGCTCCACGGATGGGCGATAGGCTGGTGAGGCTTTAACGCACGCATTCCTACCAGCGGTCAGGGATTGTTTTGCCAGAATCTCCTCATAGATTTTCCAGAGATCGCCTTCGTCTGCCCGTTCCCGCATGGTCACGAAATACATCGAGCCATACATGGCGGCGCAGTCTAAATAAATGGGTTCCAGATGGTGGTGCAGCTGTGCCGTCTCCATCATCGATTCCAGCAGAAATGAAACGCCTGCACCCCGGCGCAGCAATGCCAAAAGCACCATCAGCGAATCCACCTCGATGACATCCACAAAATCATAGAACGAAATCCCATAGCGGCTCAAATTGCGCTGCATCAGCGTGCGCAGACCACTACCCGGTTCCAACACGATCAGTGGATACTGCTTCAGCTGCGACAGACTGCACCCGTAGAGTTTCCGCCCAATCGCGGGAAACGCCACGCCCATCATGCGCTCCTGACACAGCTCCATCGACTCTACCAACAGATTGGGTGTCTCTCCCTCGACAATCACGGCATCCAGCTGGCCGTTCTGCAACTGACGCAGCAGTTGGCGCGCACTGTGTACGTGCAGGTGAATCTGAGGCTGGGCATCCTTGGATACATATCCCAAAAGCACATCCATAGCAAGGGTGAATGTCGCCGACACCGTCATACCGATATCTAACGAGGCAGGATTTTCCAGTTCCTTCAGGCGCTTACGCACCGATGCATTTTGTGCCCGCTGCAAAATCACCTTATCCCGCAGATATACCCCGGCCTTCGTCAGCTCTACCCGCCTTCCATCATAGCGAAACAGCTGGCACTGATAGTATTGTTCCAGATGCTTGATGTGCTGCGTCACAGAGGGTTGTGTCAGGTGCAGTTGTTCGGCTGTCTTCGTATAGCTTTTTGTCTCACAGAGCGATAAAAACGTATCCATCCGATAATCCAGCATAGTTTCCTGCCTTTCTCTCCCGCGCATAGTCCCCGTCACACCGCAAAGCGATGCAAGAGGAAGAAGTGCTGCCGCCTGCATTTGGTGCCCTGTCTTCACAAAAATGCCGAAAAATTGGCTTGTGTCCCTTGTGAAGATAGATTTTGATTACTGCGCTGCATCGCCCGGAAGTGTCTCATACTCATGTTTTTTCGGCCGACTCATCAGGTTGTGCAGTGCGTCCTCGGCACTTGCCCCATCGAACAGCACGTGATACAACTGCTCCGTGATGGGCATACTTACACCATATTTTTGCGCCAGTGCCCATGCCGCATGGCAGCAATAATAGCCTTCGACCGTGCCCACCTGGCGCACCGCCTCCTCCGGCGACACGCCCTCTCCGATGAGAATGCCTGCCCGGCGGTTGCGGCTGTGCATACTACAGCAGGTGACAATGAGATCCCCGATGCCCGAAAGGCCGCCGAATGTCTCCGCTTTGCCGCCCATACGCACACCTAGATTGGTGATTTCGTGAATGCCCCGCGTCATCAGTGCCGCCTTGGTATTATCTCCGCAGTGCAGTCCATCGCAGATACCGGCTGCCAGTGCAATGATATTCTTGAGCGCCCCACCAATTTCACAACCCACAGGGTCGGAGTTGATATAAATGCGCAGCGTTTGGTTGGAAAAGACCGCCTGGATCTGTACCGCCGCCGCCTCGTCCTTTGAGGCCGCTACAACGGTCGTCGGCACGCCCCGCCCCACTTCTTCCGCATGGGAAGGCCCGGTAATCACACCGACGGCATTGTCCGGATAAACCGATTCGAGAATCTGGCTCATAGTATAGAATGTGCCTTCCTCCAACCCCTTGCTGGCGTTGACTAGAATCGTTTCAGGGGAAATGTGCGGTTTCACCTTTTCCGCCACTTCCCGCACAAACCGGGACGGCACCACAAATACCACTAGGTCGCTCTGCTCCATACAGCACGGATCACAGGTGAAGGCAATATCCGCCGGAATCTTCACGCCGGGCAGCTTTTGCTTATGCTCCCCATTCCGCAAAATTGTCTGTACCAGTTCCTCTGAAATATCCCACACCGTCACCTGATGTGCATTCTGATGCGCGGCGATTGCCAGGCTGACACCAAATGCGCCTGCGCCCAAAATTGTTACCTTTGCCATAATGCCCTCCTTTGCGTCTGTTTCGTAAGCAACACCGCACAAAGACCGCCCCTCGGCTTTGCGCATCTGACGCACATCTTTGTGCGGTGCTGCCCATACCTCTATGATTTGGCACTGTCTGATTTTTTATGAAATGAAAACCGATTCTCTGTTCCCTGACGCAGCCGCTGGATATTCGTGCGGTGCATCCAGATTACCCACGCTGCCATCAGCGCCGACAAAACGGTGTTCAGCCAGATATACCACATGGGCAATCCGCCCCGCTGCCAGAGCTGAAAGCCAAAGGTGATAAAAGGACAGCAGGCAGAGGCGATGATAGACCCGAGGGAAACATATCGAGAAATCGCCAGCACTACGGCAAAAATCACAATTAGACAGAGAAACACCTTCCAGTCAATCCCCAAAAAGACGGATACGCCGACCAACACGCCTTTCCCACCTTTAAAACGGTAATACAGAGGAAAGACGTGTCCCAAAATGGCGAAGATGCCTGCCACATAGCCAATGAAATGCACATCCTGCTGAGCCGTTAGTCCGGTATCCAGCCATTGACAAATCCCCCGGCTTAGGAGCACCGCCACGATGCCCTTTCCCAAGTCGCCCAGCAGCGTCAAAGCGGCGCAACCCTTTCCGAAACAGCGCAGGGTATTGGTCAGCCCAGCGTTATGACTGCCATAGTCTCGGATGTCCTTATGTTTCACCAGGCGCACCACCAAAATCGCACTGTTACAGCTGCCCAGCAGATAGGACAGTATCGCCGATAGAACAATCGCCAGGATGAGTCGTTCCATATCGAATCCCCCCGTTATTTTTCATCCCGGGCGCGTTCCCGCACTACAAACCGCACCGGCGTACCCGTCAACCCAAAAGTCGCACGAATCTGGTTCTCAATGTACCGCTGGTAAGAGAAGTGGAACAGATCCGCGCGGTTCACAAAGATGACAAATGTCGGCGGCTTCGTGCTCGCCTGGGTCATATAATAGATTTTCAGCCGACGTCCCTTGTCCGAAGGTGGCTGGACACGGGTGGTCGCATACGCCAGCACATCGTTGAGCATACCAGTGGTGATGCGCATACAATTCTGGGCATAGACCGACTGCACCATTTCAAAAAGTTTTGAAACCCGCTGGCCGGTCTTTGCCGAGATAAACAGAAACGGCGCATAGGACATAAAGCTGAAATCCTTTTGCAGCTTTTCCTCATACTCCTTCATTGTGTGGTTATCCTTCTCAATCAGATCCCACTTGTTTACCACAATGATGGAGGCCTTACCCTGTTCATGGGCATAGCCTGCCACCTTAGAATCCTGTTCTGTAAAGCCCTCTGCCGCATCGATCAGAATTAGACACACATCGGCTCGATCGACCGCCATATACGCCCGCAGCACGCTGTAGTGTTCAATACGTTCGGTCACCTTTGCCTTTTTCCGAATGCCGGCGGTGTCTATCAGCACGAATTTGCCGTGCTCGTTCTCCACCATTGTATCTGTTGCATCCCGCGTCGTGCCCGCCACGTTGGAGACAATAACACGCTCTTCCCCAGCAATGCGGTTGACCAGTGATGACTTCCCCACATTCGGCTTACCGATGATCGCCACCCGGATGGCGTCGTCCGCTTCTTCATTGTCCTCCTCCGGCGGCAGCAATGCCAGCACTGCATCGAGCAAATCACCTGTGCCATGACCATGGGCGGCAGAGATGGGATAGGGGTCTCCGATGCCCAGATTATAGAATTCATACAGTTCCATTGGCGGTTCGCCAATGGAATCGCACTTGTTGACAGCCAGCACCACGGGCTTGCCGCTTTTTTGGAGCATACTTGCCACAGCACTGTCATCCGCCGTGACCCCGCAGCGCACATCCGTCACGAGTATGATGACATCCGCCCGTTCGATCGCCAGTTCCGCCTGACGCCGCATTTGTTTCAGGATGACATCGTCGGTGGTCGGCTCAATGCCGCCGGTATCCACCACCATAAACGAACGGTTCTGCCACTCGCCCTTGGCATAGATCCGGTCTCTTGTCACACCGGGAGTGTCCTCCACGATCGAAAGCCGCTGGCCGATCAGTTTATTAAACAGTGTGGACTTGCCCACATTCGGTCTGCCCACCACTGCCACGACTGGTAACGCCATACGATTGGCACCTCACTTTCCACTTGTTTTTCACGCATGAGCGTCCATATTCGCCAGGTTGCCCCGCTCTTAGGCGGCTGCGCCGACAGTCCCCTTTTAGGGACGCCAGGATTAAGTGCCGCCAAGTATGGTAGAGAGGTTCCCCCTAAACAAAAAGAGAGACGACACGAGCCGCCTCTCCTCCTCGTACGAAATATGACAATTTTGCTTATTCCGCATCCATCTTCAGCACTGCAACACCCTTGTAATATCCGCAGTTCTTGCAAACCTTATGCGGCGCCTTATATGCGCCACAGTGATCGCATACGCTCATCGCCGGTGCTTCGAGCTTCCAAACAGCAGAACGTCTCTTATTCCGTCTTGCCTTGGAGACCTTATTCTTTGGTACAGCCATGGTTTTGCACCTCCTTCTATTTTCGACAGCCGCAAGTTTCTTCGTTCAGATTACACCCGCAGACATCACACAGACCCTTACAATCCTCCCGACAAAGCATCTTCGTCGGAAGCATCAACAACAGGTCGGACAAAGCTGTCTCATTCATATCAATGCTGTCGTGTTCCGCCACGAGGTAGGTGTCATATGCTTCTCCCTCGCTGTGCAGGGTCTGCACCACCGTATGGGTGAATTCATAGGCATACGACTTGGAAAGTTCCGCCAGACAGCGGTCACACACCATATCCAGCGTACAAGAGACAGTATAACGCAGTGTCACAATTCCGGCTCGATTGTGAAAATCCCCTTTCACATAGACGGGCGTGCGAAACACATAGCCCCGCACCTGTGCCAACTCCTCCGGTGTAATTGCATAGTCCACCGGCAAATGCATTCCCTCGATTTGAAAAATCTCCCGCAGCTGTATTACCATACCTGCATCCTTTCACGCATTGCATCATTCAAATATTATACCAAATTCCTCATGGACTTGTCAAGCCTTTTTACACTTTTTTTAGAAATGTACACGCGCAGCTTAGTCCATGAACTTGGTAACCGATGCCGGCAGTTCCGACGCATCGGCAGAAACGGTAAAGGTTACCACAGAATCGTCGCCGGTGAGCTTGTCCAGCTTTTCGAGCATCCGGCCGAGTGCCTCAAAGTCTGCCCCGGCAATCTTCAAAATGCCGTCCACATAGATTTCTTTGATGTCATAGTTGCCCGCCAGCATACCAGCTACAAAGCCATAGAAAGCATCAAAAGTATCGATAACGAACTGGTTCGTATCACACCATCTAACCTTATAGCTGATGGAACGGCGCAGTGTCTCGCCCTTTTCGATGCAAACCAGACAGCCGCTGGTATCCTTCACCGCATGGTTGATCTTGTCGATGATGATTTTTGTTTTGCCGCTTCCCTTTTTTCCAATGATGAGTTGAATCATGGTAATACTCCTTTCGCACCGAATGATTCGGTGTTTGCTTACTGTGGAATCAATGATTCCCTATAATACTGTACAGCCCGCTGAAACAAGCTGTCATGCACAAACTTTTCGGCTCAGCCGTTTACTTGGCCAGCTTTGCCTCGAGCGCTGCCTTTTGATCCTCATATCCTGGCTTGCCAAGCAGTGCGAACATATTGCGCTTATAACTTTCCACGCCCGGCTGGTTGAAAGGATTCACACCCAGCAGATAGCCAGAAACAGCGCAGGCCTTCTCAAAGAAATAAATCAGATAGCCCAGACTCTTTTCCGACACGTCCGCTACCTCGAGAATCATATTCGGCACGCCGCCATCGGTATGCGCCAGCACCACGCCCTCGAGTGCCTTACGATTAACAACAGACATATTTTGACCGGTAAGGAAGTTCAGTCCATCGAGATTTTCTGCATCTGGTTCGAGGTAGAAATCTTGCTTCGGCTGCTGGATATCGACTACCGTCTCAAAAAGCATCCGGCTCCCTTCCTGGATATACTGTCCCATCGAGTGGAGATCGGTCGAGAACACCGCCGACGACGGGAAGATTCCCTTGTTGTCCTTCCCCTCACTCTCGCCGAACAACTGCTTATACCATTCGGACATCATCACAAAACTCGGCTCATAGGAAACAAGCATCTCGACATTCTTGCCCTTACGATAGAGGATATTCCGGAGGGCGGCGTACTTATAGCAGTCATTGTGGTCAAAATCCGCCGTCAGTGCCTGCTGCGCCTCAGCCGCACCAGCCATCAGTGCTTCGATATTACAGCCTGCCACCGCAATCGGGAGCAAACCTACGGCCGTCAGCACGGAGAACCGCCCGCCGACATCGTCCGGCACAACAAACGTCTCATAGCCTTCGGTGTCTGCCAGTTCCTTCAGTGTGCCCTTTGCCTTGTCGGTGGTGGCGAAAATATGATCCTTTGCGCCTTCCTTGCCGTACTTCTTCTCGACCAGCTGCTTGAACACCCGGAATGCCAGTGCCGGTTCAGTTGTGGTGCCAGATTTAGAAATAACATTCACAGAAAAATCGCGACCCTCACAGATGGAGATAACCTCATTCAGATAGGTCGGATTGATGTTGTTCCCGACATAGTAGATATCCGGGGTATCCTTTTTCAAATTATTATAAAACGGCGATTTCAGAAATTCGATCGCAGCACGTGCCCCCAAATAAGAGCCGCCGATGCCGATGACCACCAGCACCTCCGAATTTTTCTGGATCTTCTTAGCAGCTGCCTGAATCCGTGCAAATTCCTCTTTGTCATAATCCGTTGGCAGGGTCAGCCAACCCAGAAAATCCGATCCGAGACCAGACTTTTCGTGCAGCATCTTTGCCGATGCCTCCACCTGGTGGCGGATGCCCTCGAGTTCTTCCTCGCCAACAAAATCAGCCAAATATTTTGTATTCAGTTTTACTGACATAATTCCATTCCCTCCACTTATTGCCGTGCTGTATGCCATCCGGCACACAGGGTATAACACAAACGCATTACCACTTCTATCATACTATATTCTGCGTCAGATTGCAAGAGGTATCGGGATTCTTGTATAATCTACACAATTTTCATACCTATAATTTCAACATTTTGACTGTAATTTTTTGAAGCGCATCAAAAAAATTCTGCGCACGCACGCTTTGCGCCGCCACGACCTGGGTTTCATACAGCAGTGTATCGCCTTCATAGAACGCCGCCGTGCCGATACACTGTCCTTTTTCCACGGGCGCCGTCACATAGCGCGGCAGCACCAGTACGGTTTCCAACCCACGACTCTGCTTTGGGATGACCAGCGGCTGAAGTATGCCTGGCTCTGCCAGCACTGCCCGGTCTACGCCGTGACGCACCTGGACAGGATAGAGAAACTCCCCCGAAAAGCCCGGCTGTTCCACCTTCCACCCGGCGAATCCCTTTCGCAGGAGTGTTTTAGCCAGCGTAAACCGATCGTCTGTATTCTCACACCCCAGCACCACGGCAATGCACTGCATCCCGCTACGCTGTGCCCCTGCCGCCAGGTTGTACCCTTGTTCAGTACTGTGGCACGCCTTGAAACCGATGCTCGTCTCGTCCGTGCGGGCGAGGGTATTTTCATTAACCAGCTCAGTGGCTTCGCCACGGATAAAATCTCGCCACGTCTGGAAATAGGGTGTCAGCACCGAATACGCCGTCAGCGCCCGGCATAGCTGTGCCAAATCCTTGGCGGTAGTGTACTGTCCATCGCTCTCGTCGCCCTGGGGGCTGGTGAAACGTGTATCCCGCATTCCCAGGTCAAAGGCGCGCGCATTCATATCCATGACAAAGCGTTCCACGCTGCCGCTGACCCCGACTGCCAGCGCGATGGCGGCATCGTTGGCGTTGCCGATAATCAGCCCTTTGAGAAGCGACTCGATGTCCATTTCTTCTCCGGGTTCGAGCCAGATAACCGCACCCTTTGTGCCGGCAACTTCACTAGGGGCTTTTAAGGCAGTATCCAGCTGCCATGTGCCATCGGAAAGCTTTTCGGCGGCAAGCAGTGCCGTCATGAGTTTCGCCATCATCCCACAAGAGACCTGCTTTTCCGCACAGGTCTCTAGCAACACAGTACCTGTCTCTGCCTCCATCAAAACATAGGAGACGGCATAGGGCTCGTGCGTCTCTTCGGCGGCGGCATACAGCGGACAGGCAAACAAGCTATACACGACAGCTAGAAAACACGCCAGGATTCGTTTCATGCGCAATCACCTCAGAGCAATATATGCCGGAGGGCATAAAAAAAGCACCCATACAAAGCAAGTATGAAAAGTGAAATAAGCCATACAGAGAAAGTAAAGCCATCGAGGGTATTTCTTCTGTATATTTTCCGCTGTATCCGAAAGCGTAATATCAATACCCTCTGAGAATTCGTATATGCCCATGGATTTCCGTACAGAAAAACGGCACCTCGCTGTCGAAGTGCCGCCTTTCCCTCTTACTATTCTACTCAATCTTCGAAAAAGATATCGCAATCATTTACTTGACGATGTACTTGCCAATGGCTTCTATCAGTGCATCCGGATCTTCTGTATGCGCCTGCAGCTTAATCGGCTTGGAGAGATCCAAGCTAAAGATGCCCATGATCGACTTTGCATCGATGGCATATCTGCCAGACACCAGGTCAATGTCGTAATCGAACAGCATTACCGTGTTGACAAATTCCTTTACATCGTTGATGGCATTCAGCTGAATGGTCGTTTCATACATAACAATACCCTCCTTCAAAGAGCGTTTCGTTTTGCTCCTCGTGGTGTCATAAAAATTCCAGCAACAAGTCGGTGCGCACCGGATACGGCGAACGTGCCCACCGCCGGTTTTTTCGGCACATCTGCTTGTTCTGTAGTTATAGCATACCACGAAAAAATTTTCTTGTCAAGACGATTGCATCATTTTCGTCATTATAGTATAATAGATGTGGATTCCCGGTCGATTTTTTTGACAGCAGCGATAATTTTTGCGTCAAACGTGTGAAAACCAGGCGAAAATTTTGTCGCAATTACTGGCGTTTTCCCTACGTTCTTTGCCAAGAGATTTTCCCGCCGCTGGAATTTTCGGCCTTCTTGTTTGCGCCTGTCAGAATCTGTCTTTACAAGATACCATGGAATTTTTTGGTATCTTTGTCCCATGACTTTGCCCGAAATCCTTACTGCAGCTTTCACGCTTTGCCATGGAACAAATTTGCCGAAAAATTGGCTCGTATGCCTTGTGAAGACAGGTCCTCATTTTTTCTATCCGAAAGGAGATGTACTTTTTGCAATTGCAATATTATTTTTACACATTTGGCTGCAAGGTCAACGCCTGCGATACCGCTGGGATGCAGGCACTGCTCGACCAAAATGGATATACACACGCCGCCACACCGGAAACAGCCAACGTGATTGTCTGCAACGCCTGTACCGTCACCGCCTCCGGCGACAGCCGCCTGCGCACAACCCTGCGCAAGCTCCGGCGCACCTGTCCGGATGCTATGCTTGTAGTGACAGGCTGTTTCCCCCAGGCATATCCGGAACAGGTAATCGCCCTCCCCGAAGCCGACCTGCTCCTCGGAACCAACCAACGTGTCCGCCTGCCCGAACTGCTTGCCGCACACCGTCCCCACGCCCGCACCGCCTGTCAAATCATCCCCTATACTGGCGAAGAAGCATTCGAGCTACTCTCCTATGACACGATGCCCGACAACACCCGTGCCTTCCTCAAAATCCAGGACGGCTGCAACTGTTTTTGCAGCTACTGTATCATTCCCTATGCGCGGGGGCGCTGCCGCAGCCTTTCGCCCGAAACCCTGCAAGAATGCGTGCAGGCATTCGCACGAAATGGCTATCAAGAAGTTGTGCTGTGCGGCATCAACCTCGGCTTCTACGGCATCGAGTGGGACGGAACGCTGGCAGAGGCGGTAGAAGCGGCAGCCGACACGGGCATCGAACGCATCCGGCTGGGGTCGCTTGAGCCAGAACGGCTGACCGATGACCAGCTGTACCGGCTTGCACAGATCCCAGCATTCTGCCCCCAGTTCCACATCTCTCTCCAAAGCGGCTGCGATGACACGCTCCGGCGGATGCGCCGGAAATACACCTGCGCCGAATACGCCCAGATCTGCGCCCGCATCCGGCACCATTTCCCCGGCTGTGCCATCACGACCGATTTAATGGTCGGATTCCCCGGCGAGACAGACGAAGATTTTTCCGATTCGCTCTCGTTCGCCAAAAGCTGCGGCTTCTCTGCCATGCACGTCTTTCGCTACTCTCCTCGCCCCGGCACACGTGCTGCCACCTTTCCAGAGCAGGTACCTGATGGCGTCAAAACAAAACGTATGGAACAGGCACAGCAGGCGGCATACGAGATGAAAGCTGCCTTTCTACACACGCAAGTGGGGCAGGTCGCACCCGTCCTTTTTGAACGAGAACGAGACGAAAATTTTCACACCGGCCACACCCCCAATGGTACGGTAGTTCGAATTCCCACGAAAAATGCAAAAAAAAGTTTGCGTAATCGGATATTTTATGTTAGAATAGAAGATAGTGATGCGGAATGCTGCTATGGCGTGTTGAAAAATACGTCCGATGCTGCCACCGCAAATCTAGGATAGAAGGAGAATTACCATGTCTGTTTTTCGAGTTTACGTGGAAAAGAAGCCGGAATTCGCTGTCGAAGCACGCTCGGTGCTGAGCGATATCCAGACGGCCTTGCGGCTGAATGTGTCTGGCATCCGGATTTTTCATCGTTATGATGCCGACCATCTGACCGAGGAGGCGTTTCAAAAGGCGGTACCTACGGTCTTTTCGGAGCCGGCGGTGGACAAAGTCTATACCCAGCTACCGGAACTTTTGCAGGGACAGCGGATGTTCGCAACGGAATATCTGCCCGGTCAGTTCGACCAGCGCGCCGACAGCTGTGAGCAGTGTATCCAGATCCTCCTCCAAGGCGAACGGTGCCGGGTGCGGACAGCGGATGTCTATGTTGTCACAGGCAATCTGTCCAACGAGGCCTTCGAACAGCTAAAGCACTATCTCATCAACCCCGTAGAGCGGCGGGAAGCCTCGATGGAACTGCCGGAAACACTCGACGCCCACTATGCCATCCCCACCACGGTGGAAACGCTCACCGGCTTTACGAAGCTGTCTGAGACAGAACTGACGCAGTTTATCGCTGACTATGGGCTGGCGATGGATCTGGGCGATATCGCCTTCTGCCAGCAGTATTTCCGGGACACCGAACACCGTGACCCGACCATCACCGAAGTGCGCATGATCGACACCTACTGGTCGGATCATTGCCGCCATACGACATTCCTTACCCAGATTGCGAACGTGGACATTCCCACCGACTATATCAAAGACACCTATGATGCCTATGTAGAAGTCCGCAAGGAACTCGGGCGCAGTGACAAGCCGATGACGCTGATGGATCTGGCAACGATCGCCGCCCGGAAATTGAAGGCAGACGGCAAGTTGAAAGACCTCGACGAGAGTGAGGAGATCAACGCCTGCTCGGTAAAAATCAAAGTGGATGTAGCGGGGAAGGAAGAGGACTGGGTCCTCATGTTCAAGAATGAGACGCATAACCACCCCACCGAAATCGAACCGTTTGGCGGCGCGGCCACGTGTCTGGGCGGTGCGATCCGTGACCCGCTCTCGGGACGTTCCTATGTCTATCAGGCGATGCGCGTCACCGGGGCTGCCAACCCCCTGGTACCGGTAGAAGATACGATTGCTGGGAAGCTGCCCCAGCGAAAAATCACCGTGGGGGCTGCCAATGGCTATAGCTCCTATGGCAACCAAATCGGTCTGGCAACGGGGCACGTAGCAGAGATCTATCACCCAGGCTATATGGCCAAGCGCATGGAAATTGGCGCCGTACTCGGTGCTGCGCCGGCTGCCAACATCCGCCGGGAAGCTCCTGTGCCGGGCGATCTTGTCATCCTGTTGGGCGGAAAGACCGGACGCGACGGCTGCGGCGGTGCCACCGGTTCTTCCAAATCTCACACAGTCGAATCCCTCGGTCACTGCGGTGCAGAGGTACAGAAGGGCAACGCGCCCGAAGAGCGCAAACTCCAGCGGCTTTTCCGAAACCCAGTGGTAACACAGATGGTGAAACGCTGCAACGACTTTGGCGCAGGCGGCGTATCCGTTGCCATAGGTGAACTGACCGACGGTCTGATGATTGATCTGAACGCCGTGCCGAAGAAATACGATGGACTCGATGGCACAGAAATTGCCATTAGTGAATCGCAGGAGCGCATGGCGGTCGTTGTAGCCAAGGAAGATGCCGAAAAATTCATTAAAGAGGCCGGAAAGGAAAATTTGGAGGCCACTATCGTGGCAGAAGTCCAGGCAGAGCCGCGGCTGCAAATGCGCTGGAACGGCAAAACCATTGTCGACCTGTCGCGGGAATTCCTCAACTCCAACGGGGCGGTGAAGCACACCGATATCACCATCACCCCACCGCAGGCGGCACCGGAGTGCCCCTTCACAGACAGTGCCGATGCCTGGCTAGAGCTGCTGTCGAGCCTGAACATCTGTTCACAGAAGGGGCTTGTCGAGATGTTCGATTCCACCATCGGAGCCGGCACGGTGCTGATGCCCTTTGGCGGTGCATACCAGCTTTCGCCGTCCCAGGCGATGGCGGCAAAAATCCCCGTGCTGGAAGGCGAAACAAACACCTGCTCGCTGATGGCGTGGGGCTATAATCCAAATACCAGCAGCCGCAGCCCCTATCTGGGCGCAATGGATGCTGTCATTACCTCAATTGCCAAAGTCGTAGCGGCGGGCGGTAGCTGGCATCACTGCTGGCTCACCTTCCAGGAATACTTTGAACGCACACAGAACGATCCGACCCGCTGGGGTAAACCCATGGCGGCACTACTCGGGGCATTCAAAGCACAGATGGAACTATCTTGCGGTTCGATCGGCGGCAAGGACTCGATGTCCGGCACCTTCGAAAATATCGACGTACCGCCGACGCTCGTCTCCTTTGCCGTCTCGACCGCCAAAGCCGACCAGGTTGTTTCGACTGAGTTCAAAGCAGCAGGTGACAAGGTTATCATGCTCCGTCCGGCAGTGGACAGCAACGGCATTCCGGATTTCGACAGCGTCCGCAATGTCTTTGACCAGGTGGAACACCTGATTGCTGCCGGAAGCGTTCGAGCCGGCTGGGTCATCGACTATGGCGGGGCTGCCGAAGGGATTGCGAAGATGTGCTTTGGCAACGGAATCGGCTTTACTTTCCAGCGGCAGCTGACGGATGCGGAGCTGTTCCAACCGTGCTGCGGCGGGTTCCTGCTGGAACTTTCGGGCGAAGCACCGGACGGGGCCGATGTCATCGGTGTGACAACTGAAACACCGGAGATCGTCACCGAGAAGTATACTCTCTCGCTGGAAAAGCTTCTTGCTGTCTGGGAGAAAAAACTCGAAGCGGTATTCCCCTGCCGCATCCAGACGACCACCGAGAAGCCAGCCGCGTTCTCCTATCCTCGAAAGACCACGCTCCAGCCGATTGC
>CASDUD010000058.1 GCA_949283725.1 uncultured Ruminococcus sp. | reverse complement strand
CAATCTTTCCCATTCTATTCTCTCCTCACTGCACACACCCTAAACAAGCACCCGGCATCTCCGGACGATCCTAGGGCAGCACATATACAGATTTCGGCATTTGTATCATGTGCGGTGCTGGCTTTTATTTTGTGATCTCCTTTGCTAAGCGGCTTTTTTTCCGGGACTTGGGCGGCACCTTTTCCAGGAAATCCCGAAGCTGAGACTCAAACAATTTTCGAATTTCCGCATAGGCAAACGCCTGTTGGCGCTGTCGCTGGCCGGCGATGATCTCCCGGCGCAAATCGGCATCCCGCAGCACCCGATCTGCCACCAGTGCCGCCTCCATCGGGTCATTACTCTGCAGAAGAATGCCGCTGCCGCCGAGGGTGTCGCCGATGGCAGACGAATCGTATGCCACGATCGGCACACCGAAATACATGGCCTCCACCAGCGGTACGCAGAAGCCTTCGTGATCGCTCATACACAGGAACAAATCGGCGAGATGATAGTACGCCAAAATCTGACGGAAAGGAATGTGCCCCGTGAATAGGACGTGTTCCAGCTCCAGTGCTTTTACATAGCGGCGCAGGCGGTCATAATACGACTCCATACCCGTATAAGAACCAACCAGAAACAACCGAGACTTCGGGTTGCAGTATTTCTGATAGCAGTAATACGCCCGGCTGACGTCCTCCTGCTTCTTATTCGGTGCAATGCGTCCGACAAAGACAAAGTTGGTAAAGCCGTCGTCTTGATAGTACTGCATCACTTCCTGGTCGGGTTCTTGTGCATAATCCGAAAAGGGAATTAGGATAGGACGGATATAGATTGGACACTGATAATTGCGTTCCCGCAGGACTTCGGCGTTGTACGACGAAACCGCCATGCAGGCATCTACTTTATCCGCCAGATGGCAAAGCCCCTGCATCCCATGCTCTGCCACCTCTGCCATATTGTCGTTATATCCCCGAAAATAGCGGGGCGGTGTAATATTATGAAAGATCATTAGCTTACGGCAGGGATATTTTTCCAATGAAAAGCTGAGTTTCGAGCCGGTGGACTTGTGATAAATCAGCACATCCTCCCCGGAGAGCCGGGGCAATTTGTGTATCAGCTGTGCGGTACCCTCCGGAAGCCGCCGGTCAATATTTTCCGCATAGATCCCTGTCTGAAAGCCCATATCCCGCAGCACCTTGGACAGTGCCAGCACGTCGTTCCCGATGGCATCCCCCATACCCATCGTCGGCAGAATTTGCAGCACCTTCATCCCTGTTGTTCCTCCTCGGCAAGCTTTGTCTGAAGCTGGGCAATCTGCGCCTGCATCTGCTCCATGGCGATCTTTGCATTTTTCTGCTGCAATTCCAGCATCTCAATGCGTTCAAGCAGTACCTTTGTACTGTGCATCCGGGACTCCTGGATGTACAGCTCGATCTGGGCCTGCGCCTGTGCCACATTGGCATTGAGACTGCTCTGCTCGGCAGCGTATGGCTCGACATAAAAGCTGATGAGCTTGCGGATCACCTTTTTGCAAAAGATCGACAGCGGGTTGCCTGCCAGTGGACGATAGGGGTCTACCCGGTGATTGGCGATGACATACTGCACATTTTGATGCAGCATATCGGCATCGAACCGTTCGGTATAGGCACCGCTCTCCGGTTCGCTTGGCACATCGGCAAACGAGAGCATCTCACTGCTATACCCCTTTTCTTGAATCTCCTCCCGAATTTGTTTCATAATTTCGGATACATTCACTGATGTGTTGGACTGGTTTTCCATCCTGCACCTATCCTTTCTCATTTTTCATATTTATGCACCCTGTACGCAGATACGCGCCAAGAATTTCAGGCGACACCGTACAAAACCGTTAAGCGGTCTTTGTGCGGTGGTTGCCTTACGATTTTACAGCGATGACGGCATAGTCCTGGCTGCCATAGAGCATCTGTGCCACCTGCTGCATCGCCTCGTTGAACTCCGCCACATTTTCTCCGGCGCATTGCAGCGGCGGAATCGTCTTGTCCGGCTTGCTGCTCTCCGGATACAATAACGTCACCTGCTGAAAACCCGCCTTTTCCAGATAGTACTGCATCGTCAGCGGATGTACAGGCTTGACATGGGACGGGTCAATATAGAAGGCATTCGTATAAATCGAAAGCGACGTAGGGTTTGGTGTCTCTGCCACCAAACAGCCGCCTGGTGACAACTTTTCATACGCCGTCTCGCAGAGCCAGGCAATCTGTTCGGGCGTGAGGTGTTCCACCACCTGCCCCAGAAAAATGCCGTCCACGGTTTCCAGTTGTGCCAGATAGGCAAGTCCATCGCCGCACACCGCCGAAAGCCCTTGAGACTGGCAAAAATCCACATAGGGCGCATAGAGATCCACGCCCTTTGCCGGAATGCCATGGTCGTGCAACAGGGAAAGGAATTCCCCT
>CASDUD010000057.1 GCA_949283725.1 uncultured Ruminococcus sp. | reverse complement strand
CACGGCAATAGTACCCTTGCTCAAAACTGGGTTTTCAAATACGCCCATCGGTCCGTTCCAAACTACAGTCTTTGCGCTCTTAACTGCATCTGCAAACAGTGCCTGTGTCTTTGCACCGATATCCAGTCCCATCTTATCTGCTGGGATCTCGTGCGAATCATACGTCTCTACCGCAATCTCTGCATCAATTGGATCCGGGAAAGTGTCTGCTGCCACAGTGTCTACCGGCAGGAGCATGGTCTTGCCATTTGCCTTTGCCTTTTCGATCATTTCTTTACAATAGTCCAGCTTAGAATCGTCCACCAGCGATGTGCCCACTTCATATCCTTGTGCCTTCAAGAAAGTATATGCCATACCGCCACCAATGATAAGCGTGTCGCACTTTTCAAGCAGGTTGGAGATTACATTCAGCTTATCTGCTACCTTTGCACCGCCCAGAATGGCAACGAACGGACGAACCGGATCTTCTACCGCATTCCCCAGGAACTGGATCTCCTTCTGCATCAGATAGCCAACTGCTGTTTCCTTCACATAGTTGGTCACACCTACAGTAGAACAGTGCGCTCTATGAGCACTGCCGAAGGCATCCATTACAAATACATCCGCGATCGATGCAAGGTCCTGGCTAAACGTCTCCACATTCTTCGTTTCTTCCTTGCGGAAACGTGTATTCTCCAGTACGATGATCTCACCATCCTGCATAGCATCTACTGCTGCCTTTACGGTATCATCGACTACCACATCCGAGGGAACAAACGTTACCTTTGTATCTACTAGTTCTGCCAGACGAGCCGCCGCAGCCTTCAGCGAGAACTTTTCCTCCGGGCCATTCTTCGGCTTGCCCAAATGTGAGCAAAGAATTACTCTTCCGCCATCAGCGACCAATTTTTTGATGGTGGGTAATGCTGCCTGGATACGGTTATCGTTGGTGATTACGCCATCCTTCATCGGTACGTTGAAATCCACACGAACCAGCACACGCTTACCCTTTACTGTAATGTCGTCTACAGATACTTTGTTTAACCCTGCCATTTCAATGACATCCTTTCTACGATAGAAAAATTACGAGCGTTGGCTTTTTGTCTGGCAAAATCGCCTTCCGTCTCATACACTTTTATTATACACCCATTTTCAAAATTTTGCAAGCTTTTCAGGAACTTTTTTCGAAAAGTCCATAATTAAACATCCAAATTGTTTTTCTTTTATGCAATACAGCACAAAAATTATGTGACAAACACCCAGCCAATTTTTCGTAAGACGAACCAAAAAAATAGAGTGGGGTCTTTTTGAATCCATACACATTTTTGTGAAATATGACGAAAATCAACTGTACAGCCCCACATGCTGAGCCACAAAAGCCAGTTTCGCATCTCTCCACACGTCAAAATGCGAAACTGGCTCTAAGGCATGATTTATTCAGCAGTTTTTAAACAGGCTCTCAAGTATCCTTTTTGCAAAATTGCCTTTATTCATTTATATCAGTTTCCACAGGCGTGTCCACCAAATAGGGCTTCAAATACTGACCCGTATAGGAAGCTGGACAAGCCGCCACCTGTTCCGGAGTACCACTGGCGACGATCGTACCGCCTTTGTCGCCTCCTTCTGGGCCAAGGTCAACCAGCCAGTCCGCCACTTTGATTACATTCAAGTTGTGTTCAATAACAACCACTGTATTTCCCGTATCCGTCAACCGTTGAAGTACCTGAATGAGCTTATGCACATCCGCCGTATGCAAGCCAGTCGTTGGTTCATCCAGGATATAGATCGTCCTGCCTGTAGGACGCCGGGACAGTTCTGCTGACAACTTTACTCGCTGTGCCTCTCCGCCAGAGAGCGTCGTAGCTGGCTGACCAATTTTTAAATAGCCAAGCCCCACTTCTTGAAGCATTTTCAGCTTCCGCGCGATCTTTGGGTGATTCTCGAACAGTACCACGCCCTCATCCACCGTCATCTCCAGCACATCGTAAATGGATTTGTCGCGGTACTTGACCGCCAGTGTTTCCCGATTATATCGCTTTCCCTTACATACTTCGCAAGGTACATACACATCCGGCAAAAAATGCATCTCAATGCGCAAAATTCCATCACCCTGGCACGCTTCGCACCGTCCGCCCTTTACGTTAAAAGAAAATCTGCCAGCGGTATATCCCTTTGCTTTGGCATCGTTTGTCTTGGCGAACAACTCCCGAATATCCGTGAACACACCGGTATAAGTGGCAGGATTGGAGCGTGGTGTTCTGCCGATAGGAGACTGATCTATATTGATTACCTTATCCAGATATTCTATCCCCTCCATTCGATCGAATGAACCGTGCCGTGTGCGGGCACGATTGAGTTTTGCCGCCAAATATTTGTGCAGGATTTCATTAACCAAGGAAGATTTCCCTGACCCAGAAACGCCTGTGACACAAGTAAATGCACCAAGCGGAATCGAAACATCTATATGTTTCAAATTGTGTTCGCTTGCCCCATAGATGGTCAGCCAGTGTCCATTGCCCGTACGCCGTTTTTGGGGCAGTGGGATCTTCCGGGCACCGCTCAAATACTGCCCCGTGATAGAACGTTCACATGTCAAAAGCCCCGGCACATCACCAGCATACACCACATTCCCGCCGTGAATGCCGGCCCCCGGACCAATGTCCACCACATAATCCGCCGCCAGAATGGTATCATCGTCATGTTCTACCACAATCAGTGTATTGCCTAGATCACGCAGCCGCTTCAGCGTAGCAATTAACTTGTCATTATCCCGCTGATGCAACCCAATGCTGGGTTCATCCAAAATATACAATACCCCCATTAGATAGGACCCAATCTGTGTAGCAAGGCGAATACGCTGACTCTCACCGCCGGAGAGTGTACCAGCGTTCCGTGACAGGGTGAGGTATTCCAGTCCCACATTTTGCAAAAAGCCCAAACGCTCCCGAATTTCCTTGATAATGCGTGCGGCGATCCGGTTCTGCTGCTCTGTCAATGTCAGCTGGTCAAAAAAGGTAAGCGTATCTGTCACCGAGAGTTCCGTCAGTTCCATGATATTTTTTCCGCCCACAGTAACCGCAAGAACCTCTGGCTTCAACCGCTTTCCATGACAAACCGGACAGGCAACATCACTCATCACCGCCCCGATCTCTTCTTTTGCCCATTCGCCGCCTTCTCGGAACCGACGCTGCAAATTTGGAATCACGCCCTCAAATGGTCCTCGATAGCCTTCGCTGATACCTGCGCCATTGATGCGGTGAAGGAACAATTCTTCTCCATTGGTGCCATATAAAAAGAGATCTAGTTGCTGCTTTGTCAGCTCCTTCACTGGCACATCCAGTGACACGCCATATTTCTGCGCAATGGCCGAATAGTACATATACGCAATGGAATTTTCATCAGCAATATTGCTCCAACCGGATGCCTTGATAGCACCCTGGCGAATGCTGAGATCTCGGTTCGGCACCACTAATTGCGGATCGATTTCCTGAAATACGCCAAGTCCCGTACAATTGGGGCAGGCACCGTACGGATTATTAAATGAAAACATCCGAGGGGAAAGTTCCTCCACCGAAACGCCATGCTCCGGGCAAGCGTAGCTCTGGGAAAAGAGCAATTCTTCCCCGCCGATAACATCCACCACCGCCAATCCGCCCGCCAACCCCAGCACTGTCTCCAGGCTGTCCGTCAGACGTGTGCGAATGGTAGACTTGATGACGAGTCGATCGACGATAATCTCAATCG
>CASDUD010000056.1 GCA_949283725.1 uncultured Ruminococcus sp. | reverse complement strand
AATACAGATAGATGTAAAATTTGTACCGAGTTATTGCGTATCAAGCGGAGAAAAGTTCTATCAGTACACTGCAATAGACGAATGTACAAGATTTTGTTTCAGAGAGATGTACAATGAACACAGTACATACAGTTCAAAAGAATTTCTGATGAAGCTGTTAAAGGCATTTCCATTTCCAATAAGAGAGGTTCAGACCGACAACGGAACAGAGTGGACAACAGCACTTCTTGTAAAGGACAAGAGGAGTAAAACGCTGTTTGAAAAGGCTTTGGATGTGTCAACTATCATTGACAACTGAACAATGGAATGCTAAAAAATGGTGGAGCAACCGCATGATAGGCATTTTGCACAAAGAATTTCGTTGGGAATTTGACTTGTGTCTGCTTTATTTTGTGAAATGAACCGGAAACAGCGCTAGAAGCAAAAATGCAGTGATGCATTTGTGCATTTTGTATGTTCATGCGGTTGCCCTGAAAAAATGGAGTGCCAGACTTGATTTTCTAGTGTGCTTGTGGTAAAATATATAGTGATTTGCTGAAAAACGATAAATTTTCGAATGGAACTGGACGAAAGGATCAGAAATGGCAAAAAAACAAACTTATGGCAACGAAAGTATTACAGTGCTTAAAGGACCAGATAAGGTTCGAAAACGACCAGGCGTAATTTTTGGATCAGATGGGCCGGATGGATGCGCACACTCGATTTTTGAGGTGATTTCCAATTCCATTGATGAGGCGAGAGCCGGCTATGGAGATAAGATTATTGTGACCAGATATCGGGATCATTCGGTAGAAGTAGAGGATTTCGGAAGAGGCTGTCCGGTGGATTTTAATAAGAATGAGAATCGCTATAACTGGGAACTGGTGTACTGTGAATTGTATGCCGGGGGAAAATACGATGCTGGGGACGAAAACTATGCCTATTCATTGGGACTGAATGGATTGGGGCTTTGTGCCACACAGTTTGCTTCTGCTTATATGGATGTGGAGATTTTTCGGGATGGATATCAGTATAACTTGCATTTTGAGAAGGGGTTCAACGTTGGCGGTTTGCAAAAGAAAGCCTCTCGCAGAAAGCAGACAGGCACTCGAACTCGTTGGATGCCAGATTTGGACGTGTTCACGGAGATCGATATTCCGGATGAATATTTTTGCGATACGCTGAAGCGGCAGGCGGTGGTAAACCCCAATTTGCTCTTTTTGTATCGAAAGGAGGAGGCGGACGGCACCTTTTCAGAACGGCAATATCTCTATGAAAATGGGATTGCAGACTATGTACAGGAGATTGCTGGGGAAGAGACATTGACATCCTTGCAAAATTGGAACTGTGAACGAGAGGGAAGAGACCGGGACGATAAACCCACGTATAAGGTCAAGCTGCATGTGGCGCTGGCATTTTCTAACCGGGTGCAGCGGCTGGAGTACTATCACAATTCTAGCTGGCTGGAACATGGTGGTTCTCCAGACCGTGCAGTTCGTCAGGCGTTTGTTTCTCAGATTGACAGTTATTTGCGGCAAAATAATAAATATCTGAAAAACGAGACAAAAATTAAATTTGAAGATGTAGAGGCAAGTCTAATTCTCATTTCTTCCAGCTTTTCTACGGAGACAAGCTATGAGAATCAGACAAAAAAAGCAATTACTAATAAATTTATTTACGAAGCGATGACAGAGTTCCTTAAGCGGCAGTTGGAAATCTATTTTATTGAAAATCCTGATGAAGCTGAAAAAATTGCAGCACAGGTGTTGGTGAATAAGCGAAGTCGAGAGAATGCAGAAAAGACCCGGCTGGATATTCGAAAAAAGCTCTCCAGTACAATGGATGTTACCAATATGATTCCCAAGTTTGTGGATTGCCGCAGCAAGGATCTTTCCAGGCGAGAATTGTACATCGTGGAGGGCGATTCGGCACTGGGATCTGTAAAAATGGCACGAGATGCCGAATTCCAGGCAGTCATTCCTGTCCGAGGCAAAATTTTGAACTGTTTGAAGGCGGATTTCAATAAGATTTTCAAAAATGATATTATTACAGATATTATGAAGCTGCTGGGATGCGGTGTAGAGATCAACAGCAAAGCCAATAAAGAACTCTCCACGTTTCATTTAGATGGATTGCGTTGGAATAAAATTGTCATCTGTACCGATGCAGATGTGGACGGTTTTCAGATTCGTACGCTGATCCTGACGATGCTTTATCGACTCACACCCACGCTGATTCAAGAAGGGTATGTTTATATTGCGGAGTCACCGCTGTTTGAGATTGTCACCAAAAAACGCACATATTTTGCTTATACAGAAAAGGAAAAAACGGATATACTGGCCCAGATTGAAGGGGAGACATACACGCTGCACCGTTCAAAAGGTCTTGGGGAAAATGAAGCGGATATGATGGCACTTACAACAATGAACCCCAATACACGTCGGCTTATCCGAGTGACAGCCGATGGTGTAGAGGAAACGGCTGCGATGTTCGATATGCTGCTGGGGGACAACTTGCAGGGGAGAAAAGATTTTATCGCCGAATTCGGCAGTGATTATCTGGAACTGGCAGATATCTCTTAAATCGTGTGCTGATACAATAGAAATGTCAATGCGTTGATGGAAACAGGCGCTGGAAAGGACAGAAAATGGCTAGAAAAAAAACAACCAATCATGCAGTGCAAAAATCTGCGATGCCGGATGCCTATATTGCTGGGGCGGGCGTTGTGGAGGAGGAGAAAATCACTGCTACCCTAGAAAAAAACTATATGCCCTATGCCATGAGTGTTATCATTTCTCGTGCGCTGCCGGAAATTGATGGATTTAAGCCGTCGCATAGAAAGCTGTTGTATACGATGTATAAGATGAATTTGCTGACGGGTGGGCTGACGAAGTCTGCCAATGTAGTGGGACAGACTATGCGGCTGAATCCGCACGGTGACAGTGCTATCTATGATACTATGGTGCGGCTTGCCCGGGGCAATGAGGCACTGCTACATCCCTATGTGCAGTCCAAAGGAAATTTTGGAAAAGCGTATTCTCGGGATATGGCGTGTGCAGCTTCTCGATATACTGAAGTCAAGCTGGAACCTATCTGTCAGGAATTATTCCGGGATATTGATAAGGATACAGTGGACTTTGTGCCAAACTATGATAATACTATGCAGGAACCGACGCTGTTTCCTGCCACATTCCCCACGATTCTAGTCAATGCCAATGTAGGCATTGCTGTTTCGATGGCGAGCAGTGTCTGTTCGTTTAATTTAGGAGAAGTCTGCGAGACGGCGATTGCCTTTCTCAAGAACCCAAAGCACGATATCCTTTCAACTCTAAAAGGGCCAGATTTTCCAAGCGGTGGTTTTTTGTATTATGACGAGACAGAACTGCAAAAAATCTATGACACTGGACGGGGCAGTGTGAAATTGCGCGCGAAGTGGAGTTATAACAAAGCGGACAACTGTCTGGAAATCACAGAGATCCCTTATAGCACGACGATTGAAGCCATCATCGACAAGATCGTAGAGTGCATTAAGCAGGGAAAGCTACGGGAAGTTTCCTATGTGCGGGATGAGACGGGCAAAGATGGTTTAAAAATCGCCATTGATTTAAAACGTGGCATGGTGGCAGAAAAGGTTATGCAAAAGTTGTTCCGCTTGACACCGTTGCAGGATAACTATTCTTGTAATTTTAATATCTTGGTTGGCGGTACGCCGAAGGTGATGGGCATCCGAGAGATTCTGGAAGAATGGTCAGCGTTTCGGATGGAGTGTATCCGCCGTCGGCTGCATTTTGATTTGCAGAAGAAGTCAGAAAAGCTGCATACATTGTTGGGACTGCAAAAGATTTTGCTGGATATTGACAAAGCAATTCGCATTGTTCGGGAGACAAAGGAAGAGGCAGATGTTGTGCCAAATCTGATGATTGGTTTTGGCATTGACGAAGCACAGGCGGAGTATGTGGCAGAAATCAAGCTGCGTCATCTGAATCGGGAATATATTCTCAAGCGAACTCAGGAGATAGAATCGCTGCAGGCAGATATTGTAGAGATTCAAGAGACGCTGGTAGACCCCAAAAAAATCAAGAAAGTTATCATCAGCGAACTGAAAGAGACGGCGAAAAAATATGGCCAGCCTCGAAAGACGCTTTTTTACTATGCTTCGGACATTGAGGAAGAGACAGTTGAGGAGGTGGTGCCGGATTATCCCATCCATCTATTTCTTTCAGAAAGTGGCTACTTCAAAAAGATCACACCGGCGTCGCTTCGCATGAGCAATGAGCAAAAGCTGAAGGAAGATGACCGAATTATCTGTCACTTGGAAACAACCAATCGTATGGAACTGCTGTTTTTTACGAATCAGCAGCAAGTGTACAAGACGAAAGCCAGCGAATTCACGGAGACAAAAGCCAGCGTGTTGGGTGACTATGTGCCAGCTAAGTTGGGATTTTCGGAAGGAGAAATGGTGGCGCAGATGCTTGCCACCTCAGATTACAGCGGGGATCTGTTATTCGTGTTTGCCAATGGAAAAATCGCACGTGTACCGTTACAGGCGTATTTTACCAAAACAAACCGAAAAAAACTGCAAAATGCCTATAGCAGCAAAGCACCTCTTGTACAAATCCTTCATCTTCCAATCGCCGAAACACCCGCCAATATTTTTCTGCGGACAGATGGTAATCGTGCAGTATTGCTGGCAGATACTTTGATTCCGCAAAAAGCTACGCGTGATACGCAGGGCGTACAAGTCATCACATTAAAAGGCAAACAGCAGGTATCGGGTGCTTGGCTACTCAGTGAAGAGGAGACGGAACAGCGTAAAAAATATCGTATTCGAAACATTCCAGCTGCCGGCAGTTTGGTGAAAGATTTGCCAGACCCCGGACAGATGCAGTTATTCTAAAGGCGACATCGCACAAAGATTGCGCGACAGATGCGCTGCCGATTTTATCATCAAATAAAACAAAAAACAAAGTGAATACTTTGTGTATTCGCAAGTATTTTTGTGAAGTATGACGGAAAAAGCGCAAGCAGATGGCGTACAAAGCTGTCAGGTGTTCTTTGTGCGATGTCACCTAAACTATGTGAATTATATGAAAACGACCATACTGGCATCTCCTGACTGCTGGTATGGTGTTTTTGTTTGGCGTTGCTGTTGGTAATTTACGCCGTTTTATCTTGCTTTTTACAAAACATAGCTGGCAGATGCAGCGAATTTGTAGTATAATCAGTGGGATGATTTTTTTAGGAGTGAATTGCATATGTGGAAAAGTTATTTGATGGTAGGTATGGCGGCCTTTCTGGCGTTTTGTGCAAGTGGATGCAGTGGACTGATGCAGAATGATACTGAGTCAGAACAAGATTCCCTGGCGGAGACAGTAACTCAGGAAGTACAGCAGTCATCCCAAGCGGAACCGGAAGAATCCACAGAAGAAGTATCAGATGAAACTTCAGAGACAGCGGCGTTTGCCACGGAAGAAAGTGCATCGGAAACTGAAACGCCAGAATCGTCCTCGGTTGCCTCTGAGATATCTTCTGGAACGTTATTTGATTTTCAAATTGTACTGGATGGGGAAACTTATGCTGTACCCATCTCCTATGCGGATTTTTCTGCGGCAGGCTGGACATGGAAAAATAGTGAAGATGCTGCACAAGAATTGGAGAGCAATCAGTACTCTTTGGGTGTACAGCTCGTTAAAGATGACTTTCAGATTACAGCACAGATGTTGAACTTAAGTGATACAACGCAACCGCTGTCTGCGTGTGCGCTTGGAACAATCATAGTGGATACCTATTATTTAGAAGATACGAGTCATACTGTCTCTTTGCCTGGGGATATTGTGATCGGTACAGCGAATATGGATGCAGTGACAGCTACCTATGGCGAGCCGGATGATGTGTATGAAGGCACTTCTATTACGACCTATACCTATGAGCAATCACTGTATCAGCAGGTAAAGCTTACGTTTGATACGGATACCGGAGTGAGTACTAAAGTAGAAGTACAAAATTTTGGGGCATGAGGAATGGATGTATTGGTACTTTCCATTGAGTAAGTATCTATCTAAAAAGTGCGTACTTGACTTATTGTAAATTTGTGCTATAATGGAGATGATTCCGGGCAGGAATCCATTTGATAACCATTTGAATAATTTTCTGGAGGTATGCACTATGAGAAAGAATCTGGGTGTACAGCCGGCTTTGTTTCCGATGCCAGTAACAATTGTGGCAGCGTATGATGCCGAAGGAACAGTTTGTGCTTTGAATGCGGCATGGGCACAGATCTGCGATACGGATAAGATTGCATTGTTCATTGATGCTGACCATAAGACGACCCAAAATATTCTGGAAACCAAGGCATTCACAGTAAGCGTTGCCAGTGTGCCAACGATGGAAGTGGCAGATTTTCTAGGGATTGCTTCTGGGAATACGATGCCAGATAAGTTTGCCCGTACAGGATATCATGCGACAGAGAGTACATTTGTACACGCACCAGTGATTGAAGAGTTCCCGGTGACGATGGAGTGTAGTTTGGCAGAGGTTGTAGAGACAGAAAATTTGTATGCCATTGTTGGAAAAATTCACAACGTCAGTGCGATTGAACAGGTGATGGATTCGGATGGAAAAGTAGACCCGGAGAAGATACAGGCGCTGCTGTTTGACCAGTTCCGTTCTGGCTATTATACAATAGGTGAAAAAGTAGGGAAGGCGTGGAATGCCGGAAAAGGGTTGATGAAGTCGTAACAACATATGGCTTAATGAGAACATGTTCTTACACTATGGTGTGGCACGTACAATAAAAAGTGGAGGCATTTGGAGGTGCTGTTGTCGCTTCTGAATGTTTTCCTTTTTTGCAACTTGCCATAATCTTGTTATTTGACTATAATCGAAAAGGTCGGTGTGTTTCT
>CASDUD010000055.1 GCA_949283725.1 uncultured Ruminococcus sp. | reverse complement strand
ATAAAGAGTCCGGTTTCAGTCGATTCACCCGCCAGTGTCACCAGTTCTACCGTATTTATCGCCTTGCGTACATCTCCGCCGCATCCGGCGGCAATGTGTGTGCAGACGTTTTCATCGAGTTGAATAGACTGGTGCAGCTGTTCCTCCAAGCAACGGAATCCTCGCCGCACAGCCTTTTCTAGTTCCTCCGGTGGGACAGGCTTAAATTCAAATACCGTAGAACGGCTGATGAGGGCGCTGTATACGGCGAAATAGGGGTTTTCGGTAGTGGAAGCGATGAGGGTAATCTGCCCATTCTCCATATATTCCAGCAAGATCTGCTGCTGTTTCTTGTTGAAATACTGAATTTCATCGAGGTACAGCAAAATGCCATTCATACCGGAGAATGTCCCGATTTCTGAGACAATATCCCGTATATCTGAGGTGGAAGCAGAGGTGCCGTTGAGCTTGTGGAGCGTCATATCGGTCTGGGCAGCGATGATGCGGGCAACGGTTGTCTTACCCACTCCGGAAGGCCCGTAAAAAATCATATTGGGGATTTTTCCGCTTTCGATGATGCGGCGCAAAGGCTTTCCCGGGGCGATGAGGTGACGTTGTCCTACCACATCATCCAGCTGTTTCGGGCGAATCTGGTCAGCCAGCGGTGTATGCATGACTTATTGGTACAGCGGATACTTTTCGCACAGTGCTGAAACACTTGCACGGATGGCATCCGCCTGGTTTTCGAAGTCGGAAGCAGCTAGATACATCGCTTCGGCGATAATTTCCATATCTTTTGGCTGTAGTCCGCGTGTGGTGACTGCCGGCGTGCCCACCCGGATGCCGCTGGTGACAAACGGCTTCTGCGGGTCGTTCGGAATGGCGTTCTTGTTGACAGTGATAAAGACTTCGTCCAGCCGATGTTCAAATTCCTTGCCCGTGAGGTCGCCGAAAGGACGCAGGTCAACCAGCATCAGGTGATTGTCTGTGCCGCCGGATACGAGTCGGAAGCCTCGTTTCAGCAGCCCCTTTGCCAGTGCCTGGGCATTGGCTACAACCGTCTCGCCATAGGTTTTGAACGCAGGCTGTAGTGCCTCGCCGAAGCAAACAGCTTTTGCCGCAATGACGTGCATTAGCGGGCCGCCCTGGGTACCAGGGAACACAGCCTTGTTGATTTTCTTTGCCAGCTCCTCATCATTGGTGAGGATCAAACCGCCTCTCGGCCCACGGAGAGTCTTATGCGTGGTAGTTGTCGTCACATCGGCATAGGGAACCGGGGACGGATGAACGCCTGCTGCGACAAGCCCTGCAATATGTGCCATATCCACCATCAGGTAGGCGCCCACGGACTTGGCAATTTCCGATAGCCGTTTGAAGTCAATGATGCGGGGATATGCACTGGCTCCTGCTACGATCAGCTTGGGCTTGACTTCTTCGGCAAGTGTCTGCGCCCGGTCGTAGTCGATGAACTCATCGTCACCCAGTTCATACGGCACAAAGTTGAAGTACTTGCCGGAGATGTTCACCGGGGAGCCATGGGTCAGGTGACCACCATGTGCCAGACTCATGCCCATGACGGTATCACCGGGTTGAAGCAGGGCAAAGTATACAGCCGTGTTGGCTTGTGCGCCGGAGTGGGGCTGTACATTGGCATACTTGGCACCGAACAGCTTGCAGGCACGATCGATGGCGATTTCTTCGATCACATCTAAATATACACAACCGCCATAGTACCGCATGTGGGGCAGACCTTCGGCATACTTGTTGGTGAGTACCGAGCCCATGGCCGCCATGACCGCTGGAGAAACCAGATTTTCGCTGGCAATCAGTTCCAGGTTGCGGCGCTGTCTGCCCAGCTCCTCTGCCATAACCTTGCCGACTTCTGGATCTGTCTGCGACACAAATCCGATGGTATCCATCATATTCTGATACATATTCAAAAAACTCCTTTTCAGACAGTTATCGGCTGCTTTGTACAGCGATGCCGATACATCTTCATTATACTACAAAATCGGGGAGAATACAAGTGTTTTTCATGAAAAAACAAATGGGCGGATTTGGCAGGTAGAAAACCTTCCACCTATCGCTCAAAAACCTCTCAGTACCTGTTCCCTATGTAAACAGCTGCAAAAAAATCCGCAGACGGGCAAAATGAAATTGCCCCTGCGGATTTTTTTGTGAATGCGCAGAAGAGATTGTTGCTCAGTTTTGTATCAGACATTCTTCCGTTTCCTGCTGCGCCTGTTTTAAGCGGTCGATTTGGTGTCCCAGCATCTGCCGCACCTCGTCGGAAAGCGAATACTCGTCCGCAAATTGTTCCAATGCCTCCATGACATCGCACATAGCACTGAATAGGTGAAAATAGGCGGTTTTATAACGATTTTTCATGAGATATCATACCTCCTTTCTATTTTATCATGCCACAAAATGTGCCAAAAGTCAATGGCTCATTTTGTGGCATGATATGATAAAGAAAAGGCTGGTGAGGACATTGCAATACGAACGAATTCGGAACCTGCGGGAAGATGCAGACTATACGCAACAAGATATGGCAGATAAGCTGTATGTCAATCGCCGTACCTATTCCAGTTATGAAATTGGCGTACGTGGGATTCCACCGGAAATTTTAGGAAAAATTGCTGATATTTTTGAAACCAGTGTTGATTATCTTATGGGACGCACGGATGTGAAAATGCCTTATCCTAAGCGAAAATAGGAAAATTGTATGGAGAAAAAGTACCAGAGAATTCGAGATATGCGAGAAGATGCAGACCTCACACAAGCGCAAATTGCACAATACCTGATGCTGTCACAGACCGGCTATTCTAAATATGAAACGGGAGAGAATGACATTCCCACTGCCGTGTGGCAGCGATTGGCGGATTTTTATGGTGTGAGTGTCGATTATCTCATGGGGCGCACAGATGTAAAGAAACCCTATCCACGGTGAAAGTAAAATGCGGCTGCTATCCTTTTTGGGACAGCAGCCGCATGGCCTAGAACCTGTCTTCACAAGATGCCACGGTAGCTTGTGAAGACAGGTTCTGATTTTTCGCACGTTTTTACAGTGCCGCAATGACTTCCACTTCGACCAGTACGCCCTTTGGCAGATCGGCTACCCCTACGCAGCTTCTTGCTGGCTTGGCATCTCCCATAGCCTCAGCGTACACTTCGTTGAATGCGGCGAAATCCTTCGACACATCCTTTAAAAAGCAGGTGGTCTTGATGACTTTGTCAAAACTGGTGCCGGCCGCTTCGAGCACAGCCTTTAGATTTGCCATGACCTGCTTTGACTGCCCAACGATATCGTTGGCTTCTACATTTCCAGTTGCCGGATTGATGGCGATCTGCCCAGAAGTATAAAGCATATTCCCGATTTTTACGGCCTGCGAGTATGGGCCAATGGCGTCCGGTGCCTTTTTGGTGTAAATGATTTCCATAGGTAAAATTTCCTTTCTCTTTTGGGATGTGCTATATGCAAATGTGTCTATGCAAATGTGGCCTAGTCCACCAGATGGAATCCCTCTTCCATTAGGGCACTGCGGATTTCTTGGATGTGGGCATAGTCTCTTGTCTCCATGGTAATGCGAAGGAAACAGCCATTGATATCGCTGCCCTCGTTGGCACGTTCGTGGTGAATAGAGATGACATTGCCGCCGAGGTCAGCGATGATGCGGGAGACATCCTTGAGTTGGCCGGGCTTGTCCAGCAGCTCAATATTCAGCATACAAGATCTGCCGGACATCAGCAGACCACGCTTGATGACACGGGAGAGAATGGTGACATCGATATTGCCGCCTGAGACAAGGCAAACCACTTTTTTGCCCTCAATGGGGACTTTGTGGAACATGGCTGCTGCCACCGAAGCAGCACCTGCGCCTTCGGCGATCAGTTTCTGCTTTTCGATCAGAGCCAGGATCGCTGCTGAGATCTCATCATCGGTGACGGTGACGATTTCGTCCACGTATTTTTTGACATATTCAAAAGTGTGCGGCCCCGGTTCTTTTACGGCAATACCGTCCGCTATGGTGGAGACGCTGTCGAGACAAATGATCTTGTTATCGTGGATGGATTGATACATACTCGGCGCACCGCTTGCCTGAACACCATAGACCTTGATGTTTGGATTCAGGCGCTTGATGGCAAAAGCCACGCCGGAAATCAGACCGCCGCCGCCCACTGGTACAATCACGGCATCCACATCGGGCATCTGGTCGAGGATCTCCAGCCCAATCGTACCCTGTCCGGCAATGACGTTTTCGTTATCGAACGGGTGGACGAAGGTGTAATTGTGTTCTTTTTGCAGCGCTACCGCCTTGTTATAGGCATCGTCATAGACGCCTTTGACCATACAGACCTCTGCGCCATAGCTTTTGGTTGCTTCAACTTTTGAAATCGGTGCCCCGTCGGGCAGACAGATGAGTGCCTTCATATGGTTTTTTGCTGCCGCCAGTGCCACACCCTGGGCATGGTTGCCGGCGGAGCAGGCGATGACGCCTCTGGCTTTTTCATCATCCGAAAGCTGGGACATCATATAGTAGGCGCCGCGTACCTTAAAGGAGCCGGTGGTCTGCAAATTTTCTGTTTTCAGGTACAAGTCGCAGTCGGGGCAGAGTTTTTTGGATGGGATCAGATCCGTCTTGCGGATGACACTGCGCAGGACGTGACTTGCCTGATAGATTTTGTCAAGTGTCAACATAACATATATTCTTCCTTCCTCATTCCATTGGGATCCAGCGTACTTATCGTTGCTTTGTCAGAAGCTGATCCACCAGCTGTCTTGCGGCACGGGCACTTCTGCCCGCCTTTTGGAGAGCGAACTGCTCCGCCTTTGCATCCAGCTCGGCAATCGTCATATGCAGCCCAGCCTGTTTGGCCAGCGCATGGACAATCTCCAGATACAAATCCTTCTGCGGCCGAGTATAGGTGACGGTAATGCCGAATCGTTCCGACAGCGAGATGCGTTCCTGTACCGTATCGTTGGAATGTTTGTCACTGCCATCGTCAAACGTTTCCTTCACCAGATGGCGGCGGTTGCTGGTAGCATAAATGACCGTATTTTTCATGCGTGCGGCAATGCTGCCTTCGAGGGTAGCTTTTAGCGTACCAAAGTTCGGATCGTTTTCCGAGAAAGTGAGATCATCGATAAAGAGAATAAACTTCAACGGATTTTTGCACAGACGATCCATAATCTGCGGAATAAAGCACAACTGGTCTTTATTCAATTCAATCAGCCGCAGACCCTCTCCCTTGAATGCATTGGCGATCGCCTTGACCGTTGCAGACTTTCCCGTGCCAGCATCGCCGGATAGCAGCACATTGGAGGCATACTGTCCCGCAAGCAGTGTTCGGGTATTTTCCACCACCACTTTGCGCTCCCGTTCATAGCCGACCATGCTGTCTAGGGAAATGGGGTCGGGGTACTGTACCGGTAGCAGCTCACCGCTGGCGCCTACAGTAAACATATGGTAGCGGGCATAAATGCCATAGCCATGGCGATCGATCTCTGCTACCCGCTTGGCATACAGCGTGTTCAAATCGGTGGGATGGGTCTGCCAGCAGGGCAGTGGAATGGTGGTCTGCATTTCTGCCTGCATCTGTGCCGGAGAGAGCATGGCAATTCTGCCGAGCAGTGTCAGCTCTGTTTGCAGGCAGACTTCCATATTCGCAGAAATCGGTTCGCCTGCACCTGCCCGCTGGACATAGACATTCTCATGTGCCAGCACCAGTTGTTCCACATAGCTGGTCAGATCGTCTTGCTGTTCATACAGTGCCGCCGTCATGGTGCTATAAAAGCGGATTTGTGCCGGCGTATTGTCCGCATCTGTATGACAGAATTGCATCAGCGCACGAATGACAGGGTCATGCTGGAGACTGCGGAAAATGACTAGGGCATCCAGTCCATAGCCGATCTCCTGTTTTGGAGTCATAATGTAGGATTCTTCCTTTCGGGGTGAATTTATAGCAGGGAAATGATTTTTTCTGTACATTCTGTGCAGGACAGCGGTGTTACGCCTTCGCCTGCGAGATCCGCCGTGCGATAACCAGCGTTCAAATAAGCATCTACGGCATTCTCAATGGCTTGTGCCTCCTCCATCAGGTCAAAGGAATAGCGCAGCATCATGGCTGCCGAGAGAATGGTAGCAATGGGGTTGGCTTTATTCTGTCCGGCGATATCCGGGGCAGAGCCATGGATCGGCTCGTACATGCCGCGTTTGGTCGACCCCAGTGAAGCCGACGGCAGCATACCGATGGAGCCGGTGATCTGGGACGCCTCATCGGAGAGAATGTCTCCGAACATATTGGAAGTGACCACTACGTCAAACTGTCTCGGATTCTTCACCAGCTGCATGGCGGCGTTGTCCACCAGCATATCCGTCAGGGTCACGTCGGGGTAATCCCTTGCCACTTCATGCACAACTTCACGCCAAAGCCGAGAACTTTCCAGGACGTTTGCCTTGTCGATGCTGATGACATTTTTATTGCGCTTTTGCGCCGTCTCAAAGGCAACCCTTGCAATGCGCTCTACCTCCATGCGGCTATAGCATTCGGTATCATAGGCTTCTTCGCCATATTTGCCTTCGCGTCTGCCGCGTTCTCCAAAATAGATGCCGCCGGTGAGTTCCCGCACCATCATAATATCAAAGCCCTTTGCCACGATATCTTCACGCAGCGGGCAGTCGCCTTTGAGTGCCGGGTAGAGTTTCGCCGGGCGCAGATTGGTGAATAGTCCCAGGGCTTCCCGAATGCCGAGCAGTGCCTTTTCCGGGCGTAGGTGGGGCGGTAGGGTGTCCCACTTGTTGTGGCCGACTGCCCCGCCAACGGCACCCAGCAGCACGCTATCACTTGCGAGACAGCCGTCTATCGTTTCCTGCGGTAGTGGCGCGCCTGTGGCATCAATGGCACAGCCGCCGATGAGGTATGGCGTGCAGGTGAAGGTGTGTCCATACTTTTCGCCGATCTTCTGGAGAACAGCGACCGCACTGTCTACGATCTCCGGGCCTATGCCGTCGCCACGAAGTAATGCAATCTGAAAATTCATAAGAATGGCTCCTTTGTGTTTAGAATGGCGGAAAAAGCATTTGTTCCGCAAATACTTTTTTATTATACATCAAATCAAAGGGAATTACAAGGTTTTTGATAAAAATCCTAGAAAACAAAATATTCCCCGCTTATTATTGTCATAGCAATGTTCTAAGAACCTGTTTCGTATCTTGATGTGCGAAGAGGTGCGAAACAGGCTCTTAGTCTTTCTGCTATCTTTTTTGCGAACTATTTTAAGTCTACAGTGGGCCATGGGCAATGGGAGCAGTAGGGGGCACGTTTTTGAATAGACTGCCTTGACATTCCCGCCTGTCCGTGCTACAATACCACCAAAAGCGATTGCTGAAATATTCTCTAGGAGGTTTTCCATGGCCAAACAACACTGGAAAGGCAGCGTATTGCTGGCACCTGTTCCACCGACACTCGTTTCCTGCGGTACGATGGCACATCCGAATGTGCTGACAGTGGCTTGGACAGGCATACTTGCTACCCATCCACCCATGACATATATTTCCGTCCGACCGTCCCGCTATTCCCACGAACTGATTGCCCGCCAGGGGGAATTCGTTATCAATCTTGCCACATCCTCCATGATGCGCACTGTGGATTTTTGCGGCGTGCGCAGCGGAAGGGATGTGGACAAGTTTCAGCACTGTCACCTCACCCCCGAATTTGCAAAAACGGTACAGGCACCGATGATTGCAGAGTGCCCGGTGAGCCTGGAGTGCCGAGTGGTGCGCCAGGAATTATTGGGTACGCACACGGTTTTTACCGCCGAAATCACCGGGGTGAATGTGGAGTCGCGCTATCTTGATTCCAAGGGTAAGCTGAATCTCCAACAGTGCGGTCTGCTCGCCTATGCCCACGGGGAATATTTTGCCCTTGGGCGCAAACTGGGGAATTTTGGCGATGCTGTGCGGAAAAAGAAAAAACCGCGTTCCGCCTCGTCGCCCCGCCATAAACAGGGCGGGGCATGATGGCGGGTTTCCCATCGGGCAGAAAATGCCCAGAACTGTAAAATTAAGAACTTGTTCTCATAGAGTCTCATAGAGAATGTGCGCAGGATTTCGATCTAATTTTTGGATGCGAGGCAGGGATCCGCAGGCAGACTTTCGTCTGGCAAGGATTTTCGACGACGCAGACAGCGGTTTATGGACATTTTTACGTGTGTATGGATCTTTCCAGCAAGCCTTAGCAAGGATTTCTCACGCAGCAGCCGAGAAAATTGGCCGGAAAGAGGGCGCGGACTCTATGAAAACCAGTTCTGAGGGGGACGTACCCCAGAAGGATGTGTTCATGATGATTACACTTGCACCCATTTTCACAGACCATATGGTGCTTCAGCGGGGGCGTAATGTCTGTCTTTTTGGCAGCGGTACGCCTGGTACACGTGTCGAAGCCTGTCTGATGGAGCGCCGTTGTACTGCGACAGCCGTTGTACGGGCGGATGGTACATTTCGCCTGTTTCTGCCGCCCCAGTCCGCTGGCACAGGACTGACGCTGCGTGTGGGCGAAACTGTGCTGCATGATGTGGCGTTTGGCGAAGTCTGGCTGGCAGGCGGCCAGTCCAACATGGAGCTTATGCTCCAGTCGTCAAACGGCTGGGCGGAGGAAAAGGCCCACTGTGCCGACTCGAATGTACGCTGTTACCAGGTGCCGAGAATTTCCTTTATGGATGAGGCCTATGAAAAGGCGTTCGCCGAGAGCCGCTGGCAGTTGCCCTGTGCAGAGACGTGTGCGGATTGGTCGGCGGTGGCATACTATGCCGCCAAAGAACTGGCGCAGCAGCTGGGCGTGCCAGTTGGCATCATTGGCTGTAACTTTGGCGGCTCATCGGTCAGCTGTTGGATTTCAGAGCAGGATTTGCACGCGCATCGTGCCGGCCATGCCTATCTTTCGGACTATGAGACGGCGACGGCGGGTAAGACGCATGCGCAGATGATCGCCGAATATGATGCCTATGTGGCATACCATGCGGCATGGACGGCGCGCATGGAGCACTGCTACCAATTGGATGGAAATATGCCATGGGAAGAGATCCTGCGTCGCTGCGGCGAGAATCGCTGGCCGGGACCGATGGGCATTAAAAGTCCCTATCGTCCGGCAGGACTGTATCACCTGATGTTGCAGCGAATTGTGCCTTATACGCTAGCGGGTGTGTTCTACTACCAGGGGGAAAATGATGAGCATCGTCCGGACAGCTATGCCACGCTGCTGACGGTGCTGATTGCCCGTTGGCGGCATGATTTTCTGGATGATGCGCTGCCCTTTTTGCTGGTGCAGCTGCCGATGTTTGCTTATGCGGATGCACCGGAGACAGAGGCGTGGTGTCGACTTCGCGAGGCACAGATGCGTGTGTTCCGTACGGTGAAAAATACTGGGCTTGCGGTCATCTCTGACTGTGGCGAACTCGGCAACATCCACCCGACGGAAAAGCGGCCTGTGGGACATCGCCTGGCTCTTCAGGCGCGCCGGCTTGTCTATGGCGAGACAGAACTCTCGGCATTCGGCCCACTGTATCATCACTGTGTGGTGCAGGGCGACGCGCTTTTGGTCACCTTTTCCCACGGCGCAGGCATGACATGGCATGGCGAACCGGCAGGCTTTTCGATAGCTGGCGCGGATGGGGTCTATCATCCCGCCCAGGCACAGCTGTTGGGCGATACCGTCCGGCTGACCAGCCCTCTGGTGCCCGAACCTTGTACGGTGCGCTATCAGTGGTATAGCTACGGACCGGTATCGCTCTATGGGAACAATGGCATTCCTGCCGCTCCGTTCCGCACGGACGCCCTGCCCATGCCGCTGTTGGCAGACGATGGGACATAAGCACGGATTCCTGTGCATGGTTCTTTTTGAGATATTTCCCCCGCCAGTTTCCACCACTTTCCACAAGGATGCTCGCATGGAAATTGCGCAGCATTTCCACACTTTCCACAGACTTTTCCACAGAAAAAGCGCAGTTTTCCTGTCGTTTTGTGGAAAACAGCCATATAAAATGGGGGATACAGCACAATTTGGGGTTGAGCTGTTTCATCGGAAAAAAATGGGGCAGACTCTAGATAGAGACCTGTACCGGACGGCATCAATAGGACAACGGCGGACGGGTAGAGAAAGGAGTCTGTGCGATGGTAAAAGGCGTACACAAGAAAATTATTGAAATCAATCATCCGGACAGCCTGTATTTTGAGAAGGCGGTTTTTTACCTGCGGCCGGGGATGACGGAATTTCCGCAGGAACTGGCACGGGAAGCGGCGTGTGATCTGTTGCAAAACGCTTCGCCGGCACGGGGACGGCGCGGGTGTCCACTCTGGGTGCGTTATCTACTGGTTATGCTGCTCAGCGGTGGTTTGACGGCACTGCTGTGTCTGCTGGCGAGGTGAGGTGCGGCGGGGAAAATTCTCATGGGAAAGGTATCTGCGCCACAGTGTTAGAGCGTGTTCACATAAGATAGATGTGTGGATTTTCGAGCAAAATTTTCCGTATACAAGGCAAAAATCCGTAGGCAGGCTGTCGCCTGGCAAGGATTTTTTACGAAGTAGACGGGAAATTTTGCCGAAAAGACGTGCATATACGTTTATGGGAACACGCTCTAGGCAACACCGCACAAAGAGCGTCTGACGGCTTTGTGCGGTGTTGCCCTTGCCATTCTGTTAGAAACGTGCTATAATGGGGAAGTACCAATAATTATGCGTGAAAACAGAGATGACGGGCAATGTGGCAAAACCGTGTGGCATTGCCCTGAGGACCGTAAAACCTATCTCGCCAGATGGGTTCGGTGATTCTCTTGTCTTATCCTATGGAGGAATTTATTATGCGTGCAAACAATCACCTACCCCGCCGTTCGAACCGCCGGGAATCACCGGATATGGCATCCGAAACCGAAAACGAGCGCATTGCCGGACGTAATCCGGTGCTGGAAGCCTTGCGCAGCGAGGCAAAAATCGATATGCTCTATGTGAGTCAGACCCAGGGCGGGCTACAGGAGATCATTGCGCTTGCGAAAGAAAAAGCTATCCCAGTGAAAGTCGTCACCGAAGCAAAGCTGAATCAGCTTACGGGCGGGGCGGCGCATCAGGGCGTGGCAGCAGAGGGGGCGTGTGCCGCCTATGTTACGCTGGAGGATTTGCTTCGGCGGGCAGAGGAAAAAGGCGAGCCGCCCCTTTTGGTGCTGTGTGATGGCATCCAAGATCCGCACAACCTCGGAGCCATCATTCGGACGGCTGAAGCAGCCGGGGCGCATGGCGTGGTGATCCCAAAGCGGCGCAGCGCCTCGCTGACACTTACGGTCGGGAAAACGTCCGCCGGAGCAGCAAGCTGGCTGCCGGTGGCAAGGGTGCCCAACCTTACCGCTGCCATTGAAACGCTGAAAAAGCATGGTGTGTGGGTTTATGGCACCGATGCCGCAGGGTCACTTTATACAGAGACAGATTTTACCGGCGGAACGGCGTTCGTTATCGGTTCAGAGGGGGCGGGTATCAGCCGCCTGGTCGGCGAAAGTTGTGATGCAATGCTGCGCCTACCCATGCGGGGCGAAGTGAATTCACTGAATGCGTCTGTGGCCGCAGGGATTTTTCTCTA
>CASDUD010000054.1 GCA_949283725.1 uncultured Ruminococcus sp. | reverse complement strand
GTGAAAGTGACACGGTATATGGTGACAGAACGGGCGTCTAAGGTGATGCATCTTGTATCAGACGTAGAAGGAAAACTGCGGGAAGACTTGACAGCGCTGGATGCCTTGATGGCAATCTTGCCGGCAGGAACGCTGTCTGGCGCACCAAAGGTACGGGCGATGGAACTGATTGATCAGTTTGAGAACAAAAAGCGGGGTCTGTATGGCGGAACTGTGGGCAGTTTGGGATTTGACGGCAATATGAATACCTGTATTGCCATTCGTACAGTACTGTTTGCTGGCGGAAAGGCATATGTGCAGGCAGGTGCCGGAATTGTGGCAGATTCTGTACCGGAAAATGAATACTATGAGACAGTGAATAAAGCGCTAGCCGTCATTAACGCCATAAAGGAGACAGAACAATGATTTTGCTCATTGATAACTACGATTCATTTACCTATAATCTGTATCAATATATTGGAGAGTTGTACTCAGATATTCGGGTAGTGCGCAACGATGCCATTACAATTGAGGAAATCGAAGAGATGCAGCCCCAGGCGCTTATTTTGTCACCGGGACCGGGTTATCCAAAGGATGCTGGCATTACCGTTGATGCCATTCAGCATTTTCATAAGCGAATGCCAATACTGGGCATTTGCCTGGGTCATCAATCCATTTGTGAGGCGTTTGGAGGAACAATTGTCCCTGCAACACATCTGATGCATGGAAAATCTAGCGAAATCATCTTAGAGAGAAATTGTCCGCTGTTTGCCGGATTGCCTCAGTTTGTGACGTGCGGCAGATATCATTCCCTGATTACCCAGGAATCTGATTTTCCAGAATGTTTGATGGTGACGGCACGGGACGACAAAGGACAGATTATGGCATTGCAGCATCGAGAGGGACCGACATATGGGTTGCAGTTTCATCCGGAATCCATTTTGACGGACGATGGAAAGCGGATGCTCGCCAATTTCTTGAACTTGATACCTGGCGTATCAGTGCCACTTCCGCCGATTCGAGAGGCACGCCCCAAGACAGAGTTGAAAAAATATATTGCAAAAGTGACGGATGGGGAGTCGCTCACAACAGAGGAAGCGGAAGAGGCGATGAATATCATCATGAGTGGCTGTGCCACAAATGCCCAAATCGCAGGCTTTCTGACATCTTTGCGTATGAAGGTGGAAACCACAGAAGAAATCATCGGGCTCGCCAAAGGGATGCGCCAGAAGGCAAAACACATTACGGGCTGTGAAGAGAGCATTGAGATCGTGGGTACAGGCGGTGATCTAGCGAATTCCTTTAATATTTCTACGACCTCTTCTTTTGTCATCTCTGCTGCTGGCATGGCAGTTGCCAAACATGGTAATCGCAGCGTTTCCAGTAAGAGTGGTGCCGCAGATGTGCTGGAGAGTCTGGGTGTAAAAATTCAGTCAACACCGGAACAGGCGAAGGAATCGGTAGAGAAAATCGGCATATCCTTTTTGTTTGCCCAGAGTTACCATGGCGCCATGAAATTTGTGGCGCCAGCGCGGGGAGAACTAGGAATCCGCACAGTATTCAACATTCTTGGACCGCTGACCAATCCAGCGTCCACCAACTATATTTTGCTGGGCGTGTACGAAAAGACGCTGCTGCCTGTGATGGCACGTGTGCTGATCGGCTTGGGCATCAAGCGCGCTATGATTGTATTTGGCCATGACCGGCTCGATGAGATCTCCATTTCTGATAAGACTTCTGTGGCAGAAGTGCGAGATGGAAAGATTATTGAGTATGAGATGCAGCCAGAAGATTTTGGCCTGCCTCGGGCACCCAAGGAGGAGATCGTCGGCGGAAGTGCCGATGATAACGCCCAAATTACGCGGGGGATTCTGGAAGGAAAAATTCATGGCGCCAAGCGTAATATTGTATTGCTCAACGCCGGTAGTGCGCTGTATGTATCAGGTAAAGCGGCATCGATTGCGGAAGGTATTGCGCTGGCAGAGCAACAGATTGACAGCGGAAGGGCGTTGCAAAAATTACAGGAATTGATCGACTTTACGAACCAGTATGTGTGAGGTGCAGCTATGATTTTAGATGAAATATTGCAATACCGACGAGCGCAGCTGGCGCAGGAAAAGGCACGCTGTCCTTTGGCAGAAATGCGCCAAAAGGGTGAAGCGGCAGTACGGGCACGTCCCCCTATTTCGCTGAAAAAGGCATTGCGCCAGGACACACTCTCCTGCATTTGTGAGGTGAAAAAAGCATCGCCCTCTAAGGGATTGATTTGTGCGGATTTTCACCCAGTGGAGATTGCCAAAGCCTATGAAAAGTCTGGAGCTAACGCCATTTCTTGCCTGACGGAGGAACACTTTTTTCAAGGTTCGGCACAATATTTATCGGCAATTCGTCAAGCCGTTTCATTGCCAATTTTGCGGAAAGATTTTCTCTTTGATGTGTATCAGATTTATGAGGCAGCGGCGATTGGCGCGGATGCAGTGCTGCTGATTGCTGCCATTCTGCCGCCGGAACGGATGCGGGTGTTATACGATCTAACCTATTCGCTGGGTATGGAGGCTTTGGTAGAAGTGCATGACCGTGCAGAACTTGAACAGGTGCTGCCGCTGAACCCAGAGATTCTGGGCGTGAACAACCGGAATCTGAAAACATTTTCGGTGCATTTAGATACGGTAGCACAGCTGAAGCCATACGCGCCGGAAGGGGCAGTGTTTGTCTCTGAAAGTGGCATTCAAACCCATGCGGATATGTGCTATGTGCGCCAGCTGGGCGCAGATGCAGTGCTGATTGGGGAAACATTGATGCGCAGCGCATTAATTTCTGACACATTGCATCATCTGCGGGAGGGCATATGAAACTGAAGTTCTGTGGATGCCGTCGGATGGAGGATGTAATCTACTGTAATGAACTGCTGCCAGACTATTTGGGCGTGATTTTATCTTCCGGATTCCGCCGTACCGTTGTTCCGGAGACAGCACACCGTCTGGTACAAGCAAAAGATCCGCGTATTGCGTCGGTAGGCGTGTTTGTGGATGCCCCACCAGAACAGATTCTATCGGTGCTCAGGCAAGTGCCACTGGATGTGATTCAACTGCACGGGCATGAGACAAGAGAAGTGGTGCAGGAGGTACGTCGTGCGACTGGGCTGCCTGTATGGAAAGCGGTACGAGTGCAGTCTGCGGCAGAAATTCGGGCGGCAGAGACGCTGGGAGCAGATATGCTGGTGTTGGAAGGTTATGTGGCAGGTCAAGTGGGGGGGACGGGTGTGACGGCGAACTGGCAATGCCTTGTTGAGGCGAATCCACAGGTACCATTCTGGCTGGCAGGTGGCTTGGCACCAGAGAATATCCAGCGTGCCATGGCAACTGTGCAACCGCATGGGATCGCTATTTCCAGCGGTATTGAGACAGATGGCGTAAAGGATTTTCAAAAGATGAAACAAATTGTAGACATAATACGAGGTGGATACTATGGGTAAAGTAGGAAGATTCGGAATGTTCGGTGGGCAGTATGTGCCGGAAACAGTCATGAACGCCGTACATGAACTGGAGGCGGCATATAGTCGCTACGGTAAAGATCCGGAATTTCTGGCAGAATATCGGAAGCTGCTACGGGAATATGCCAATCGTCCGTCGCTGCTGTACTTTGCAGAGCGCATGACAAAGGATCTTGGCGGTTGTAAAATCTATTTGAAGCGAGAGGATCTGAATCATACCGGTGCGCATAAAATTAACAATGTGCTGGGACAGATTTTACTGGCAAAAAAGATGGGGAAAAAGCGTATTATCGCCGAGACAGGTGCTGGGCAGCATGGTGTGGCAACCGCGACAGCGTGTGCCATGTTTGGTATGGAATGTGAAATCTATATGGGTAAGGAAGATGTCCGCCGACAACGTTTGAATGTGTACCGCATGGAACTGCTGGGCGCAAAGGTGAACAGTGTGGATAATGGCACTTCTACCTTAAAGGATGCTATCAATGAAGCTATGCGGGATTGGGCGACCAACATTGACACTACATTTTACCTAATCGGTTCTGTCATGGGGCCGCACCCATATCCCACTATGGTGCGAGATTTCCAGAAGGTCATTGGTGAGGAAACCAAGGTGCAGCTAATGGAACAGGAGGGACGGCTTCCCGATTGTGTTGTTGCTTGCGTAGGTGGTGGTTCCAATGCCATGGGAATGTTCTACGACTTTATTCCAGACACAAATGTGCGTTTGATCGGCGCAGAGGCTGCTGGAAAAGGTGTGGAGACAAAACTACACGCTGCTACTGTGGCAAAAGGCAGTTTGGGGATTTTTCATGGCATGAAATCCTACTTTCTCCAAAATGAGGAGGGGCAGATTGCACCGGTATATTCGATCTCTGCCGGACTGGACTATCCAGGCGTAGGGCCAGAACATGCCTATCTGTATCAGACGGGAAGGGTAGAATATATGGCGATTACTGACGAAGAAGCTGTACAGGCACTGGAATATCTGTCCAGAACTGAGGGTATTATCCCGGCGATTGAATCGGCACACGCCATTGCTGCCGCTATGAAGGTGGCACCAACTATGGGCAAAGAAGAAATCATGACAATCTGCCTTTCCGGCAGAGGCGACAAGGATATGCAACAGATTGCAGAATATAGAGGAGTGAAGATCCATGACGAACAATCGAATTGACAGTGTACTGGCACAGTGCAAGCAGATGAGTAAAAAAGCATTGATTCCGTTCATCACCGCAGGCGACGGTGGTTATGCCTGCACTGAGACTGCCGTTTTGGAGATGGCACGCAATGGTGCTGATCTGATTGAACTAGGCGTTCCCTTCTCTGATCCCATCGCAGAAGGACCTACGATTCAACGCGCTAGCGAACGTGCTTTGCAAAGCGGTACAACTTTGCAGGGGATTTTCGGATTGGTGCGCTGTCTTCGGGAAAAAACGAATATACCGTTGCTGCTGATGATGTATCTGAATACCATTTTTTGCTATGGAACCGATCGCTTTTTTGCAATGTGTCAGGAATGTGGCATCGACGGTGTCATTGTACCGGATATTCCCTATGAGGAAAAAGATGAGATCCAAGGTAGCGCAGATCGCTATGGGATACATAATATCAGTTTAGTGACACCAGCAAGTCGAGAACGCATTCAAATGATTGCTTCTGATGCCACGGGATTTTTGTATTGTGTCTCCTCCAATGGTGTAACGGGTGTGCGTAGCGGATTTGCCACCGATTTTTCAGCCTTTTTTGCGGAAATTTATCGATATGCGAAAGTTCCCTGTGCAGTGGGATTCGGTATATCTGGACCTGAGACGGCAAAGGCGATGAGCGCTTACTGCGATGGCGTGATTGTGGGCAGTGCTGTGGTTCGTTTGGTAGAGCAATATGGCGGCGAAGCTGCCCCTGCTGTCATCGGCGATTTTATTCACAGCATTCGAAAAGCTCTTGACACCTGAGAATCCGCCCCATTACAGCAAAATTTGCACAGTGCCGCATGCGTCTGTATTGGTATGCCTTTTTCAAGGTATGGCTTGTATTCTGAGCCCCTATGGAGCCGTTTTACGGAAAAACCCTCGGCTTTGCCGGGGGTTGCTTTCAATTATGTCAAAAATGATTTGAAAATTTCGAAAGCGGTTGCCGTGCGCATAATTCAAGGCAACAGCTGTAGTGTTACAATAGAAGTTAGACAGAAGAAGCGATTGAGATCTGTTAAAATAGAGTAGCCTAACAAAATCCAACAGAAAGCGCTCAATCACTTTATAAACAGTATAGAAAAAGTAAGCGGGGAACGGCTGACCACTTTGAAGATGTCAGCCGTTCCCCAATACAATATATATGGTGTTGATAAAATGCAGAATACATCTACATTTTGGAAAAACCCCGGATAGAACGGAACTCATTCACTGTCCTCAGCAGAAGTGGAAGGGAGAACTTCTAGCACAACACAAGTGACATTGTCCGATCCGCCATGTTGCAGTGCTGCCTGTACAAGCACTGCTGCTTCATTGAAGAAATTCTGGGAAATCAGTTCATGAATTTCTTCATCAGAGCACATATTTGTCAAGCCATCGGTACAGAGGATAAATTTATTGCCAAATTCCAGGGGAATTGGAGGTCTGCTGTCCGCATTAAGCCCCACTTTCTTCCGATCGGATCCCACAAAAAGGGTCAGTCGATGTTGATCTGGACTATTTTTGGCTTCTTCCTCTGTATAAATTGCTGCGTCTACTTTTTGATTTGCCACTGTATGATCTCTTGTCAATCTGGTGATTCCATCTGGCGTCCAGCGATAAATACGGCTGTCACCCAGATAGTAGAGTTTCACAGCATCTCCCAGAAAATATAACATAGAAAACGTGGTTCCACCGACGAGACAGTGTTTTTCTGCCAGCATATCGCAAATAGCATTGTTTGCCTCCGTGGTATAAGCAGCGATCAACTGGTCAAGCATTCGTGTCCCGTTTGCTTGTTTCAGTCGTTTTTCATACTTACGAAGGGTCTGTACTGCGATTTCAGAAGCTACTTCTCCATAGGCAGCGCCGCCCATGCCATCAAAGACAGCAAAACTCATACCATCCGCACGGCGTATGGTATAGGAGGCGGAAAAATCATTTCGGAAGATGTCATTCATATACAAACCTTCCAAATAAAAATTGTCCTCGTGATTGCCACGAACCTTTCCGATGTGCGTGGAAACTGACACACGAAGGACATAATCCGTAATGCCTGAGTGATAAAAAGGTTCTGATGATTCTCCGGGATAATTTCCACCATAATAAAAATACTGATTGGTAGGCTGCTTTGGATTCTCATCCAAATTTTTGTGGTTGAAGAACATATCAGAATCTCCTTAGAGAGAGCCATGCACAGGCACAACTCGAAAAATAATTACGGAGGTTAGACAGCTGCATATTCAAAGAAGTTGAAAATGCGCCTATGTTATCTTATCATATTTTCCGGCAAAAGTAAACACCTTTCTCGAAAAATTCAAATGAAAACCAATATTTTTTTCAGAACCCACAGTTTGTAGACAAAAACTTGTGCAGAATTGCTAAAAACCAGATACACATATGTACCTGGTTTCTGCGATAGTCAGCACAAACTTTGCCAAGCGGACGATTTAGTTGCATCCGCAGCAACAGTTGATCAACATATTCAAAAGAATGTTTGCAGCGCAGCAACGCAAACATCCGTACTCATCAAATCCGCCCGAGGACATATACGGCTGCTGCATCTGCTGATAGGAAAAGCCTGGCGATTCCAGTTGTTGAACCAGACGCTGATACTCCGGATTGTTCGGTTCCATCTGTGCAGCTGTGTGGGCGTACTGGATGGCGGTTGCATTATTTCCGGCTCCGGCATGTGCGATGGCAGCGGTATAGTGCCAGTTGGCATCTCGTTTTGTAATGCTGTCTAATACTCGGATGGCCTCGGTAAAGCGGCGGTTTCGCATAAAGTTGACAGCAGCCTGCATATGCACTTCATTTTCGTCTCCTGTGCCGGCTGTCCGGCGATAGCTGCTTCCAAAACCGTTAGAAGAAGTTTTTCCGTGGCGTGTATCCATGATGGTCTGGTATGCCTGCTGAATCTGCTTGAATTTTTCTTCATACATTTTGGGATCAGGCTTATCAACATTAGCATCGGGGTGATATTTCCGGCTCAGAGCGCGATAGGCTTTTTTCACTTCCTGGTCTGTGGCATTTGGGGAAATGCCCAGTACTTCATATGGATCCATTTTGATTACTCCTGTTCCTGTGTTTTTGGCGCGCGTTCACGCGATTTTTGAATCTGATAAAACTGAGGCCAGACCCCAGCATAGAGGATATTCCGCAAAATCTCGTCATAATGTAGAATTGGCAGCCGTTCATATGCCTCTGCACAGGATGCCATCATCATCTTCAGCAGTGCCTCACATGATTGTGCCAGCGTATCTGCATCCGAAGCGGAGGATAGAAGGGGATTGTAACACTTTTTCTTCCGATCGTGTTCGAGATCATCGAAAGCATCCAACAGATAGATGAATTTCCCGAGATAAAATCCCACCTGCCGTAAGTCGTTTTCCCATAGATCCTTTTTCCAGGCGAAAATCTCTGCCAAAAGTGTTCCAAAGCAGCCTGCTGGCAGATCCAGATTATCCACATTCTTCTTTTCCATGGTGTGTAGCAGACGCAACTGAGCCTGAATGACCTGTACCTTTTCTGGGTACTGTGCAGCTGCCTTTTGATAACCTCGATGAAAAAGCTGGGCGGCTGCTTTTTTGCTCAGCTTTTTTTCATCCAACCAGTCGTCCATACATTTGTCCCGGAACAGTAAAATGCTCATATCTGCGGCATAGTCGGTGACAGCACTGTAGATATGAGACTGTTTCTGAAAGGGATGCGCCACACAGCGATGTTTTTCCTTTATTTCTTCCGGTTCATAAAGGCCAGTGAGAAGCAGGATGAGAAATGTCATGTCATAGCTGAGCGTCCAGCGTGCTAGTACACCATATTTGCGGCGTAGCGTTTCACACAGCCCACAATAGCATGCCTGGTAGGCATCAAATTCTCGGAACCGCATTTCCGGCTTGAAAACCCTTACATATCCATACATGGCTGTTTAACTCCGTTTTTGAAACTCGTGACGGCACTTCGGGCAGGTGATCTGAATTTTGCCTCGGCCCTTTGGCACTCTGACTTTTTGCCCACAGTTTGGGCACTGAAAAATGCGGTGGGCAGCATCATGTGAAGTGTTTGATTTTCGAGAAAAAATATTCCGAATTGGCTGCGTCCATTCGTAGAACTTCTGATTTTCTGCTGTGCGTCGAGAGATATTTCGGGAGAAGATTCGAAAATAGGAATAAATCAATGCTGCAATGGCGAGCAGGTTGCAAATCTCACTGCCAAGCAGTAAGGAAAGTACCAGAAACAAAAGAAAAGCGCCCAGCAGCCACTTGTTCAGTGTATCATTTCCACCATATCGTCCCTGCATAAACTGTGCAATTTTTTCCCGCCAACTTGACATAGGCACACCTCCTGGCAATTGTGCTTGTATTATAGAATATCAGAGAAGCGGCTTGTATGGACATTTGTCCCATCACACACAAGCAGCTTCTGGTTGGAATGTATAAAAACATTATAACATAAAGCGGTAATAAAGAAAAGCACTTCTAGAAAATTTTCATGTAATTTTCAGAAAAACGGGTGGAGAAGCAAATGAAAAAACATATTATACCGCCAAAGGTTTGCAAAGAAAGCTGTTGTACCTCTTGCGCTGGATGCCAAAAAGAAATTTGCATACATATTCGCATAAAAATTTCAGCCATTCAAAAAAATTAGAAATATTTCTTGACGAAACCTCGTATTTCATGATACAATAGAAATGAAATTTGGTTTCCGTAGGCAAACGGAAAGAAAACAGGATTTACCAAATCGGATGAACAACTGATTGTTCACATATAATTTTGATTTTAGAAACAAATGTTAGGAACAAAGTGTTGTAAAGTGTAAAAAAAGATGGTATAATAAAAAAAGCGTGTCGAATTTATGGGCGTAGACAGACGCCCGATAAGTGGCGAACGAAATATATATAGCAAGCGGCGTTGAGTAAGGGGTCGCAGGAATGGAAGGAATACCATGGAAACAAAGAAGATCTCAATCGTGGTACCTTGTTATAATGAGGAAGAGGTACTTCCACTATTTTATGCAGAGATCACAAAGGTGATGCAGGAAATCGAGACGGAACATCCGGATACAACATTCGAACTGTTGTTCATCAATGATGGCTCTCGGGATCGGACGCTGTTGTGTTTGCGAGAACTAGCACAGAAAGATATGCGTGTACGATATGTCTCTTTTTCTCGAAATTTCGGAAAAGAGGCAGGGATGTTTGCCGGCATGGAAAATGCCACAGGAGATTATGTGGTGATTATGGATGCCGATTTACAGCACCCACCGGCATTTTTGCCAAAGATGTATAATTATGTGCTGAGTGGTGAATATGACTGCGCTACGACAAGGCGTATCAGCCGGAAAGGCGAGCCAAAGCTGCTCTCCTGGTTTTCTCGAAAGTTCTATAAGATCATGAATAAGATCTCTCAGACAGAAATCGTGGACGGGGCACAGGATTTTCGCTTTATGACTCGGAAGATGGTCGATGCGATCTTATCTATGAAGGAATATAATCGCTTTTCGAAGGGCATTTTCAGCTGGGTCGGATTTCGAACCAAGTATATTGAATATGAAAATGTGGAGCGTGCTGCGGGAACAAGCACCTGGTCTTTTTGGAAATTGTTCCGCTATGCGCTGGATGGGTTCTTTGCCTTTTCCACTGCGCCGCTGACGGTTTCTTCGATATTGGGTTTTGTCAGTTGTTTGGTGGC
>CASDUD010000053.1 GCA_949283725.1 uncultured Ruminococcus sp. | reverse complement strand
ATAACTGTGCGAAGCCGTCCTATATTTTCGTCATGCGCTCAAATGTCCATGCCCGAAAATCACCGGAGAATCTTTGTACGCAAAAATCCCCCGGCAATTGTTGGTTCCTATTCTTCTATAAAATACCCACAGGGGCCATATGACAAGCAGATACCTGCCTAAAATTACAGTGCCATCTCATCGATGACAGCGCGCAGTGCCGCGCCACTCTTCTGGAAGCGTGCAACCTCCTCGTCAGTCATCGGCGGTGTAATCTTCTGCTCTACGCCATTGGCACCAATTACGCACGGCAGGCTCAGGCAAACATCCTTCACACCATAGCTCGAGCCATCTTGGAGAGTAGAAACCGTCAGCACAGCCTTTGTATCCCGCAGCACAGCTTCAGTAATCTGGCTGACAGACAGGGCGATGGCATAATAGGTGGCACCCTTGCACTTGATGACCTCTGCACCGCCGTCCCGTACTTCCTGTTCAATGGCATCCTTTTCTCCGAGGTTCTTTACGCTTTCGCAGTATTCGTCAAACTTCATGCCGGCAATGCTGGACAACGACCACGGTACCATCGAAGAATCGCCATGTTCGCCAAATACATACGCATGGATATTCTTAATGTTCAAACCGGCGTGTTCTGCCAAACAAGTACGCAGACGAGAAGAATCAAGTACCGTACCCGAACCCAATACCTGACACGGGCTGAGGCCGGACACACGAATCGCTTCATATGTCAGCACGTCTACCGGATTACTAACCACTAGATAGATGGCGTGCGGCGCATACTTTACGATCTCCGGCATAACAGAAGCCATGATCTTGGCATTCGTTTTGCACAGGTCGATACGAGTCTGACCCGGCTTTCTGGCGATACCCACCGTGATGATAACTATATCAGAATCTACCGCATCGGCATAGTCACCATCGTATACATCACAAGTCGGGCAAAAAGCGTTGCCCTGCATGATATCCATTGCCTCGCCCTTTGCCTTGGGTTTATTAATATCTACCAGTAACAGTTCCGAACACAGCCCTTTAATGGCAAGGGCAAAGGCAATAGAAGCGCCTACGTTGCCAGCCCCCAGAACGGTTACCTTTTTTCCTTTTTTCAATTTCTTTTCCATTTCAATTTCCTCCTAACCTCTTTGAACCATGCGCAAAAAAACATCGTGCCATCCGGTATTTGCATATCAGCAAAAAGCCGGTGACGATTTTCTGCAAGCCTTTTCGGTACACATTTTCTGTCAATTTTGTCACGACATCTTCGAATGGATCCGAAATGTATAAGCAAGTCCTGCCTCCGAGCACACAATTGTGCGGCGAACATCCAAAAAAGTCCTACTGTACTGTGCAATGCCGACCTGCATATACAATTTTATTATAACACGCCTGCCGTCAATTTGCAAGAATGATTCCGCATTTTTCCCATTTTCGGCATTTCTCACAATTTCGCTGTTGGAAACCATGCAATCTCCACAAAGGTCAAAATGTTGGCTCGTATCTGCCGAACGTGTGCGCCGCAACAACGAGAAAAAAGCACAAAAAATGTGAAAATTCAGTGATATTCACTTGACAATTGCATGAAAACGTGGCATAATAGAGGAGAATTTGCACGATACACTGAAATTTTGGAGATTTTTCAGAAAGAGGGCGCTATTATGATGAAAATATGTACACGTCTTGCGGCGGGACTGACCGTAGCCAGTCTGTTCGCCGGAGCGCTGTCCACCCTGCCCTTTTCCACCGGGGCAACCTTTTCTGCCAACTATGCAGAAGCACTTCAAAAGTCCCTTTATTTTTATGAATGCCAGCAGGCAGGACCACTCCCGGACTGGAACCGAGTGGCATGGCGGGACGATGCCACCCTCACCGATGCTGTCACCGGCGGCTGGTACGATGCCGGGGATCATGTGAAGTTCAATCTCCCAATGGCATATTCTGCCTCAATGCTGGCATGGGGGCTATATCAGTATCCAGAGGGCATTACTGCTGCTGGTCAAACCGACATCTATGTGAACAACCTCACCTTTGTACTCGACTATCTGGCGGCGTGCGACGAGGGAGACACCGCCATCTATCAAGTCGGACTGGGCCAGGTAGACCACACCTGGTGGGGTCCGGCAGAACTATTGCAATATGGACTCGAGGAAAACGGGGCGGACTATGAATCGGCGCGTTCAGTGCTACGAGGTACTGACTCGGCAGTGTGCGGCGAAATGGCAGCAGCACTGGCAGCGGGAGCGGCCGCACTCGATGGAATTTCTGACCGAGCGGACGAATATCTCTCCCATGCGGAAAATCTCTTTCGACTCGCCGATGAAACCCGCAGCGATGAGGCCTACAACAACAGCGATGCAGGTGGATTCTATCGCTCCAGCCATTTCTATGATGAATTGTTCTATGCCGCTAACTGGCTGTATATCGCCACGGGTGACCAGATGTATTTAGACAAAGCAACTTCTTACATCCCTTCACTGGATAAAGAACTCGGCTCTTCGGAACTGAAATACACCTGGGGGATGTGCTGGGACGATGTGATGCAGGGCGGTATGCTGCTCTATGCCATTAACACCGGTGACAGCACCTATATCCGCCATGTGCAGAAACACCTCGACTATTGGACCGATTCGGTGAAAGAACTGGACGGCGGCGCGCGATGGCTGACCACTTGGGGCTGTCTGCGCTATGCCACTACTGCGGGTTTCCTTGCCAGTGTTGCGTGCGATACCATTTTGAATGGTACAGATATAAGCAAATATCAGACTTTTTATGAAGAACAGATCAACTTCTGCCTGGGCGATAATCCCAGCGGTCAAAGTTATGTGGTAGGCTATGGAGAAAAATCGCCCCAGAATCCCCATCACCGTACGGCACACGCCTCATGGAAAAATGATCTCGCTGTGCCAGACACCAACCGCCATATCCTCTATGGCGCACTTGTGGGGGGGCCAAACGAGGACGGCTCCTATACAGATGACCGGGGCAACTATATCAACAATGAGGTAGCGTGCGACTATAACGCCGGATTCACTGCCCTACTCTGTAAAATGGTGGCTGACTATGGCGGAACGGCTGACCCCAGTTTCCCAGAACCAGAAACGCCGGAGAAAGAATTTTATGTGGAAACAGAACTGACACAGAGCAACAGCGGCGTCAACTTGAGTTTCCTCTTCACCAACCACTCGGCATGGCCTGCACGGGTGGAGGATAATATCTCCTACCGCTATTACATGGATCTCTCGGAAGTGCTGGCAGCCGGCTATAGTGCCTCCGACGTCGTTGTGCGGGTCGATCGTGACCAGGCGGAGATGTACAGCGGCTATACCCCAGCGACTGTCTCCGAAATTACCCACTATCAAGGGAACATCTACTATATTGAAGTAACCTACCCAGACGGAAGAGTGGCACTGCCCATCTCAGAGGGACACCATCAATGCGAACTGATGCTGGCACTTGTTTTTCCAAACTATGGAAGCGGCTGGGATGCTTTAAACGACTACTCCAACCAGGATCTGCTGGAAAATGAAGAAACATATGTCATTACCGATCGCATTCCCCTCTACCAGAACGGCGTGCTGATTTCCGGTATGGAACCGGACGGCACTACGCCTGCGGCAACAGATATCACCGAGCCAGTGACGCCTGATTTGACGCTGGGCGATATCAATCTGGATAACATGGTAAGATTGAATGACCTGGTGCTGTTGGTGCGCTATCTGCTGGCAGAAACGTCCATTTCACAAGACCAGTATGCCCAAGCGGATGTCAATAGCGACCATGCAGTAAATGGCATAGATGCTGCAGCACTGCGGCAACGGCTGATTGAGTGAACGCAGCAACAACTGATAAAATACTGCTTTTTGACATCATATGATATGGCGTGTGTCAAACAAAAAAATGATTCATAAGGAAGCGATCAATTCATGGATATCAAAGAATTCTTGTTCCAAAACGATTATTCATATTTATTGCAAATTGCCATCATCCTATTGGCAACAAAACTGTTGGGGCTGCTCGCCAAGCGCATCAGCCTGCCACAGGTAGTAGGGGCTTTGGCAGCCGGCATTTTGCTGGGGCCAATGCTCCTAAATGTGGTGCAGCGAAACGACCTTATCGTCGGTCTGGCAGAACTAGGTGTCATCGTCCTCATGTTCAGCGCTGGGTTGGAAACCGATTTACAAGAACTGAAAAAGGCTGGTCTTGCCTCCTTTGTCATTGCCATAATGGGCGTAATTGTCCCGCTGGTGGGCGGCTTTATCCTAGCGGATATCTACAACACCGAACAAGATCCGGAGATGGCTGCACTGCTCTGGCAGAACATCTTCATCGGCGTGGTTCTAACAGCCACTTCTGTAAGCATCACGGTAGAAACGCTGAAAGAACTCGGCGCACTCAATTCCCGGGCAGGCAACGCCATCCTGGGTGCAGCTGTCATCGATGACATCTTAGGCATCGTAGCATTGACCATCGTCATCAGTCTAGGCGGCAATAAGTCTGGCGGCGAAGCGGATACCACCCTCGGCGGTACATTGTTCGGCAGCGGTATACCGGCAGTCATCCTTAACATTGCCGCCTTCTTTGTTGTGGCCGTAGGAGCTGCTATCCTGTACCATATGTTCTTCAAAAAGTGGCGGGAATCCAGCAAGACCAACCTGCGCCGCCACAACATTGTCACCTTCGCCTTCTGTCTAATTCTGTCCTTCGTCGCAGAGTTGTTCTTTGGTGTAGCAGATATCACCGGTGCGTTCGTAGCAGGTCTTGCAGTCTCCGGACTGAATAAAAATGAGTATGTGGTCAATCGATTCAATACACTGTCCTATATGCTCCTCTCCCCCATTTTCTTCGCCAACATCGGTCTTGCCATGACATTGGACGGACTTACTGGAAAACTGATCGTCTTTATGGTTCTGCTGATGCTGCTGGCAGTGGTCAGCAAAGTGGTTGGCTGCGGTCTGGGGGCAAAAATCATGCGCTATTCCAATAAGGAGAGCCTGCAAATTGGCATTGGCATGATTTCCCGTGGAGAAGTGGCACTGATTGTCGCAAATAAGGGGGCTTCCGTGGGGCTGATGAGCGAAAAGTTTATGACTCCGCTAGTTATTATGGTGGTATTCACCACCATCGTCACGCCCATCCTACTGAAGTTCGTATTCCCGAGAAAACTGGATGGCAGCCATACCCATGAACCTACTGGCATGGATACCTCCATTCTCGAAAAGGGCGGCGTCAATGCTGGTCTGGAACTGAATGAAACGTAAGGCAGTACTGCAAAAAACTGCCCGACAGCTTCGCCGCCGTTTTCCAGCATAAGAGAAAAATAACCATAAAAAGACTTCTGTCGTGCAAGCTCGCACAGCAGAAGTCTTTTTGTGTATGGGCAACATCTATTCTTTTCAGACATTCATCTCGCCGGACAGGGTGCCATACACCGCTGCCCGCAGCCGCCGAACAAGGCCGCTAGTACTACCGCCGCAAACCTGTATCATATACAGCAGCACCGACTCATCCGACGGCGAGATGCAAACATAGGGACCCGTCCATCCGTCCCAGCCAAACTCTCCCACCGGAACATTCGTCATTCCCGCCACTGGGTCATCCAGTATGCGCAGCAGATTGCCATATGTATAGCCCACTAGCTGCGGCCAGTCAATGCCTTGTTTCTGTACCGCCGTCAACTGAGGCGTCGTGAGATACCGCCAAGTGTTTTCTCCCATCAGCCGTGTGCCGCTTGCCCGGTGCAATCCCCTGCCAGCCAACATATCGGCAAACTGCATATAATCTGCCGGCGTTGTCACCAGCCCTGCCCCGGCAGAGAAGAACGCCGGTCGCGCCCGATAGTCTGTCATGCCTAGATGTGGATCAGGTTCCACCACCAACCGGTTTTTTGTTCCATCCCAGGCATACAGTTGCGCCAGACGATACCGCTTGGCGGACGGAATGTAAAAATCTGTATCCACCATCCCCAGCGGTTCAAAAACCCTTTTCCGAAACAGTTCGCCCAACGGCATATCGCACACTCGTTCCAGCACTGCCCCCAGAATATCCGCCGATGCCCCATAGCTCCAGCGTGCGCCGGGTTGAAACAAAAGCGGCACTTCTTCGCCCACCCGGTGTGCATATTCCTGAGTGTCCATTGGGTGCGCTGTGGCAAGTCGGTCGTGAATCGCATCATACAGTGTTGCCATCGTCCGCTGAGCGAGATTGTTGCAGTCGGGATAGGGAATTCCAGAAGTCATATTCAACAAATCTTGTATCCAAATTTCCCGCTTGGCCGGGACAAGTGTGCCGCCTTCGTCTACCCATTTTTCCCGAAATGATGGCAGATACCACCACACCGGATCCCGCAGATCCAGCTTCCCCTGTTCCCAAAGCTGCATTGTCACCACTGCCGTCACCGGCTTGGTCAGCGAAAACGCCCGAAACAGTGTGTCCATCTCCATGGGAAGATGCTGTTCCTTGTCCCGCTCTCCATAGGCCTTCCAAAGCAAACGCTCCTGCTTTTGGCCGACCCCCACACAAGCCCCCGGAATTTCTCCACTCCGTATGCCATAGCTGATAATCTGTGCAATACGTGTCTCCAATTGTTCCATAATATAAATATATCCCCCTCAGCACGTGTCTGACATTCTTTTTTAGCCCCGGACACACTCAGAATTGTGCAGATATACAAAAAATCCGCATCGATTCATCACGATGCGGATTTTCTGGTGAGATATGAGGGATTTGAACCCTCGACCCTACGCTTAAAAGGCGTATGCTCTGCCAACTGAGCTAATATCTCATAAAAAGTCACAAGCAACGTAAATTATTATATCACATATGGGAAGCTATGTCAAGTGTTTTTTTCAAATTCTTTCATCTATCTTATAAATAATTTTTATAAGGCAATAAATTTATTTGATATATCAAAAAAAATTTATGGAACGATTGACAGATTTCGTCGTTCGATGTATAATAAAAAGTATGGATCGGTATTCCCCGTGCCGTTCCAAAGGAAGTACCGATGTTATACAGCATTTTTTCGTTTGATTTCTTTTGTTTGGCTGCCCTGCATCGAGTATCAATGCCATTGCATCTCCGCTGAATGGATTTTTCAAAGGTTGAACCTCCCGTGCAGATACAAGAGAATGGCTGTTTTCAACTCTACATACTTCCGAATATTTTTGCCATGATGGCAATCCAGAAAGGAAGAAGCGTATATGAAAGATTCAGGTATCATGCGTCGTGTCGACAGTCTTGGCCGCTTTGTTCTCCCCAAAGAACTGCGCCGCCAACTCCAGATTGAATGCAACGACTACTTGCAGATCTACACCGAAGGAGAAAAGATCATCATCCAAAAGGCACAATGCAGCTGTGCGCTTTGCTCCCGTACCGAGGATCTGATCGATTTCAACGACAAGAAAGTCTGCAAATCCTGTATCAGTCTCATCAAAGACTACCTATAAAGTAGGAATGTTATCTATGTGAAGCAGGTTCTTGATGAACACGGTGAAAATGCTCCGGTTTGCCGGGGCATTTTTTACCAAAGGCGCTCCTGCACAAAGCACATCGGATTTACCATCTTTGTGCAGAGTTGCCTGTATTTTTCTCAAATTCTTCGATGTTTTCGTATGAATATTCCAAACTGAAAAAAATTGAAAAAAAAGGTTGACAAACCATTTTGAATGTGCTATAATGTATATTGTTGTGAGGGCGGCAACGTTCTCGTATGATTCTGATGTGCCCATAGCTCAGCTGGATAGAGTGACTGGCTACGAACCAGTAGGTCGGGGGTTCGAATCCCTCTGGGCACGCCAAGTATTTCAAAAGAAATACAGATAGAACCCGTGTTGTTTTAACAGCATGGGTTTTTTTCTACCCGCTGCCATATTTGACGCAGCAACAGCATAAAGTAATTATGGGCATGGACAACCAGCCCATTGGGCATAGAAAAACCGCCCACAATCTAGTGGACGGTACTTAGTTGGTGCCGACAGTGGGACTTGAACCCACACGCCATTGCTGGCAACGGATTTTGAGTCCGTCTCGTCTGCCAATTCCAACATGTCGGCGACTTTGTATAGTATAACATATCTTGCGGGATTTGTCAAGCTTTTTTTACAAATTTTTTTGGAGGGATCTCTTTGGAAATCATGGTACATCCACATGGATTTGGACAGATGTTCGGCGTGCCAAATCTGGTTGTAGATCAGTATTTGAAACTCGCCACACCATCGCAGCTAAAAGTTCTGCTCTATTTGCTGCGCCACAGCGGGCAGGCTATCGGGCAGGATGAAATTGCCCGTGCTGTCGGGATTTCGGAAGAACTTACGGAGGAGGCACTTTTGTTCTGGTCACAGACAACGCTGTTTGAATCCCCTACTACATCTCCATCCGCAAAAAAAGCAGAAGCCGCATCCCAGCCGAATGCGCCGACACGCTCTCCGTCTTCTGCTGCATCGGCACAGCAGCCAACCGCCTCAAGCCGCCGTTCTAGCGACAGCGTGGTGCTGCCCAGCAGCAAGTCCTCAGAACTCAGTCCGCTGGAAATTACCGCCGCCCTAGAAGACTCCGATGACCTGAAAATGCTCTTTCAGATGGCGGAACAACAGATGGGACGGCCTCTGCGCCATGTGGAACAGCGGGCACTGGTATGGATGCACGACTATAATAACTTTGGCAGTGATGTGATTCTCACAGTGCTACTCTACTGTATGACCATCGACAAGCCCAGCGTCTCCTATGCCGAAACCATGATCACCAACTGGTGGAACGAAGGCATACGAACACTTTCGCAGGTCAACGATGCGATCTGCCGCCGAGAACATCGCCGCAGCTTTACCAGCCACATCCAGCGTACATTTGAAATGCAGCGCAAACCCACCCCCAAGCAGCAGGAATTTATCGACAAATGGCAGGATCTCGACATCCCACTGGAACTAATCACCTATGCCTATGAAAAGACGCTAGAAAACATCGACAAACTCTCGTTTCCCTATATAAATTCCATTCTAGAGACGTGGATCGCAGCCGGTTACCGCACTCGAAAAGATGTGGATACATATGACCATAAAAAGACAGAGGACAAAAAAACAGCAGGCGGCGTGCCAGAGAGCGAGAACGCCGAGGCATACCAATCCTTCTATTATAACCTGCCAGAGAATGTATGAGGAGGGTATAAGAAGTTATGGCAAAAATTCATATAGAACGCGCTCTACAACATATTGCCGACCGACGTATGACTGCCCAAGTACAGAACAGTGAACGTATGGACGAAATTGAAGCCCGCATTCCCGAGGTGGTAGAAATTAATCGGCAGCTTTTTCGCACTGGGCAGGAACTGATACAAATCATCAACAGCGGAAAGAATGTAGAGCAGCGGGTCGATCAGCTCCGGCAGCAGAATATCCAGGCACAGCTGCTGGTACGACAGCTGCTGGTACAACGGGGTTATCCCGCTGACTATCTCGATATGCACTATACTTGTGAAAAATGTCAGGATACCGGCTATTATCAAGGCCAGTTCTGCACCTGTGTCACAGAACTTGCCGGAAAAATGGCGGCGAAGGAGCTGAACCAGAGTATCCGCTTTCTGGACTGCCGTTTTTCCAACTTTTCACTGGACTATTACCAAGGGCTGCACACACCCAATGGAGCCAGCTGTTATACGGCTATGGAACGCGTCATGCACTTCTGCCAGGCCTATGCCCAGCAGTTCCGACCCGACGCCCCGAGCATCCTCATGGAAGGAAAAACTGGGCTTGGGAAAACCCATCTCTCCCTCGCTATCGCCAACGTGGTACTCGAAAAGGGCTATAGCGTCCTCTATGACTCCATCATCAACTTTTTGCGACAGATCGAAAAGGAGCATTTCGGACGTTCAGAGGATGGAAATGATACATTGGAACTGCTGCTCTCCTGCGACCTGCTGATTTTGGATGACCTTGGCACAGAATTCCACTCGCAGTTCTATCAGTCTACCATTTATAATATCGTCAACACTCGCATGAACCGCCAGAAGCCCACCATCATCAGCACCAATATGGACTACAACGAAATTTCAAAGCACTATGAGGAACGTATCACCTCCCGCATCTATACCACCTACACCTGTCTCCTTTTCGTGGGACAAGATGTCCGCATCCTCAAGAAACAGTTGGCACAGCAGGGAAAAAAATAATGTATGCATAGAACCTGTCTTCACAAGACGCCACGACAGCTTTTTGGCATCTTGTAAGGACAGGTTCTTACTTTTTGCTTCTACATCAAAATTTACAATTCAATTTTTGGATGCAAAACATAGCTATAAAACTTGAAAAGCAAAAATGAATTGCATCATCCAAAAAATCAAACAAATATGCAGCTTTATGGATGATAGATTGCAAAATCGCCCAAATTTTTTCGATTGGATTTAACTCAGGCGAATATGGAGTCGGATATGTTTTATGCAGGAATATCGATAGACCAGTATCACGAAATACTGCAGGAATCGCCTAATGTGTGACAGGTTGTGACGGGTTGTGACGGGTTTGACGGGTTTTCTAAACCCTTATAAAGAAAATTATTAATAATATATTATGAAGTTCATATATAAGAAACGTAATATATATAGGGGTTTTAAACAGCGCAAAACCCGTCACAACCCGTCACAGAATACAACGAAAGGAGCATTATCATTCATGCGTAAGCCCTGTAAAAATGTCCATGCGATTCACACCTGCCATATCCGCCGCAGCTGCCGGGGTGTCATCTGCGCAGTGGGCTGGAATGATGGAGAATGCACATATGCGAGCAGACTTTTGGCGAGCCAACGTGCTTCGGGGCATGTCTCGATTTCATGGAGACGGCTGGTGCAAACAAGGAGTTTACCCTGTCCTACACATGCCTCCCACACTATGCCCAGCTTGTGATTGCGCTCGAAGTTGTCGATCATCTGCACAATGGGCGTCAGTGCTACATCGGTATCATCCAGTATGGCGCAACTGGCATGAGAGACAATGTCGTACCACTGCGGCGTGCTGAACGCCTCAGTGGGGAACTGGGCGAGGGCGGGATGTTCCGTCTGGATACAAAGTCCCATTGTCCCGACCGCCACAGGCTTTCCCATCCACTGGCAGATATCTCGAAACATTGGGTAGCACCAAAAGTCTGTGCAGTAAAAGCCTGGGATGGCGTGGGGGATTGTCTCTGAAAGGAGCAGCACATGTCCGCCTGCCAATAATGCTGGCAATGCCTCGTCCAGCCGGGCGGTGACAAGCACCCCATTGCCGCTTTCCAGCAGCGGCATGGCGATCGCAGGATAGAGCATCAATTCATAGGTGTTTACGAC
>CASDUD010000052.1 GCA_949283725.1 uncultured Ruminococcus sp. | reverse complement strand
CATCAACCAGAAGGCGCTGGCTCATGTGGTGCTGGTGGACATCCGCAGCAAGTCGATGTGGGCGCAGTTTGGCCGGGCCGAGATTCGGGAGAAACTTCTGGCGCAGAAGGAGTCCGCTGGCAGGGAGAGAGCCAAAACGCTCCAAGCGGAACTGAGCGCCATCGACCGGAGATTGCCGGAGCTTGACCGGCTGGTGCAGTCCGCCTATGAGGACAAGGTGCTGGGCAAAATCCCGGAAAACCTCTGCGTCCAGCTTCTCAACGGCTATGAGGCCGAGCGCAAGGCCAAGCAGGAGCGCCGCCGGGAACTGATGGAGCAGCTTGCCGCCAGTCGGGAGAACGAGCAGTCTGTAGATGCATGGCTGGACATGGTACAGGATTATTACAATCTGGAAGAGCTTGACCGCCCTACGCTGGTGCGGCTCATTCAGAAAATTGAGGTCGGCGAGAAGCGCATGGTGGACGGCCACGAGGAACGGGACTTCAATATCTACTACAATTTCATCGGGCATATTGACCTGTGAACTTGTCATGCTTTATGCGAAGTGAACTAAGGAGTATTTTTATTGGAGGTACAGAACATGACAATTTCACCGAGCCTCAGTGACGTCAAGAGAATAGCAGCCACCGGTAAATATAATGTGCTGCCGGTAAGTCTTGAAATTCTTTCTGATTTCACAACACCCATTGAAACAATGAAGATACTGAAAAACGTATCCACTCATTGCTATATGCTGGAATCCGCACAGGCCAACGAAACTTGGGGACGGTACACTTTCCTTGGTTTTGACCCAAAGTTAGAGATCACCTGTGTTGACGGCGAAATGAAAGCCGGCAATTTAAAGGTAAAGACGAACAACCCATCCGACTATCTGCGTCAGATTCTTGCCGATTACAAAAGTCCTTGTTTTGATTATCTGCCATCTTTCACAGGCGGATTGGTTGGATATTTTTCATATGATTAATATAAAAAGAGCGTTTGAAAACGGAAAGGCTTTTATCGCCTTTATCACCTGCGGCGACCCTGATTTAGCAACCACCGCCGCCGCTGTCCGTGCTGCCGTAGCAAACGGCGCAGACCTCATCGAGCTGGGTATCCCGTTCTCTGATCCCACCGCAGAAGGTCCTGTTATTCAGGGAGCCAACCTTCGTGCTTTAAGCGGCGGTATCACTACCGACAAAATTTTTGCCTTTGTAAAAGAGCTTCGTCGTGACGTAAAGGTGCCTATGGTGTTTATGACCTACGCCAATGTGGTATTTTCCTACGGCGCGGAGAAATTCATTTCCACCTGCCGAGATATTGAGATAGATGGTCTTATTTTGCCCGATCTGCCGTTTGAGGAAAAAGAAGAATTCCTGCCGCTGTGCCACATATACGGCATCGATCTGATCTCACTGATTGCGCCCACATCCGAAAACCGTATTTCCATGATTGCAAAAGAAGCGGAGGGCTTTTTATATATTGTTTCCAGCTTGGGCGTAACAGGCACAAGAAGTGAGATCAAAACAGATCTTGCCTCCATTGTAAACGTGGTGAGACAAAATACCGACATATGTGTTGCCATTGATTTTTGCACCTTCTCTCTGCGACCACAACAGAAACATTTAACAATTAGAAAAACGAAAAAAGGGGCAGATCCTGCGAAATAAATCGCAAAATCTGCCCTTAAAAGCCCAGGTATTTAGTTCAAGTCCTCCCCAAAGGTCGATTTTGGGAAATGATATCTTTTGAATTCCACCTTGAAAAATGGCACGAAAAAGCCCAGAAACCGTTGTGGTTTCTGGGTTTTTCGAACCGATATCTTTTTCGGTTCGCAATGTTGGCTCGTTGCACCGAAAAAGATATCACTGGATTTTTTGAAAAATCCGCTTGTGGTAAAGCTTTTTCCGACTTTTTTGTAAATCCGCACTGCCCCATCTGCAGGGGTTGGGATACCTTCTCTTTTTTGGTGCGAACCGAA
>CASDUD010000051.1 GCA_949283725.1 uncultured Ruminococcus sp. | reverse complement strand
AAAAAGCCCTTGCAGATTTTTGTGAAATATGATAAAATAGAAGAGACATGCGCGGGGAATGCTTTTTTGACGCAGGAACGGCTTCGCCTGCGTGCCGTGGATTTTGATGTGCTGTCGCACGAGACAACTTCTACGGGTTCTAAGACGGCGGGGAATGCGGTATATATTAATATTGTGTAATATACATAGTACGGCGGCAGGCTGTACGGCTTGTACCACGGTCGGATATTTGGAAAAGGAGAACAAGTTACATGGCAAAAATTCGAGTAGCAGTTTTATTTGGCGGCGTATCCAGTGAGCATGATGTTTCGCTGCTTTCGGCAGAGAATGTCATCCGCAGCATTCCGAAAGATAAATATGAGGTGCTTTGCATTGGAATTACCAAAAAGGGACGCTGGCTGTATTATCCGGGGGATGTTTCTGAAATTTCAACAGGTGCGTGGGAACAGGATCCGGATTGCACGGCGGCGATTCTGTCTCCGGATCCGCTGCATGGCGGAGTGATTACCATTGAAAATGGAGAGACGTATATCAAGAAAGTGGATGTGGTTTTTCCGGTGTTGCATGGCCGAAACGGGGAGGATGGACGCATTCAGGGCATCCTTGAGATGGCGCGTATTCCCTATGTGGGATGCGGTGTGCTGAGCAGTGCGGTTTGCATGGATAAGGGTATGACGCATATCACTCTGGAACACTATGGCATTCAGACCGCTAAGTGGGCGTGCGTACAGCAGAGAGATTTGAATCGGTTGGATGAAAAATGCGTGGCAATCGCTGAGACGCTGGGCTTTCCGCTCTTTGTAAAACCTGCCAATGCGGGTTCATCGGTGGGCGTCAACAAGGCGGTAGATCTCGAATCATTGAAGGACGCTGTACAGATTGCCTTTACCCACGATGAGAAAGTTGTGATTGAGGAATTCATTGCAGGCAGAGAACTGGAAGTGGCTGTGTTTGGCTACGATGCGCCATTTGCTTCCTATGTGGGTGAGATCGAGCCGGCAGCGGAGTTCTATGACTATGATGATAAGTATGTAAACGGTACCTCGAAGCTGCATATTCCTGCCCGAATCAGTGATGCAGATTCTGACCGGATTCGGGAAATTGCGGTACGGGCGTATCAGGCGCTGGGCTGCCGAGGACTGTCTCGTGTGGACTTTTTCCTTTCGAATGATGGTTCGATTATCCTCAATGAAATCAACACCATGCCCGGCTTCACGAACATCAGCATGTATCCGAAGCTAATGGAGCATCTGGGGATGCAGCAGTCTTATCTGGTTGATAAACTGATTGAACAGGCGATGGACAATGCCATGCGCACTTATTGAGCGTAGTGACGGAACACATGGGAAAGGAGTTTTCGTGCTGTGGAAAAATGGCAGCACGAAAGAGTGGGTGTATGAAGAATGATGCCATCGGTGTATTTGACTCCGGTATGGGTGGTTTGACAACGGTGAAGGAACTCAACGCACTGCTGCCTCAGGAGAATATCATCTATTTCGGCGATACAGCACGCATTCCTTATGGGGGAAAAAGTCCAGAGACGGTGATGCGTTATGCACGGGAAGATGTGGCGTTTCTTCGCCAGCACGCTGTGAAGATGATTATTGCCGCCTGCGGGACGGTCAGTTCCGTCGTGGGGGAACAGCCTTTTGTGACGGATATGCCGTTTACAGGCGTAGTGTTGCCCGCCGCAGAAAAGGCTTGCCAGGTTACAAAGAACAAGCGGATTGGTGTCATCGGAACGACGGCAACAGTGCGCAGCGGCAGCTATGAACGGGCGATTCGAAAGCGATGCCCGGATGTAGTGATCACGGCAAAGGCGTGCCCGCTGTTTGTGCATCTGGTGGAAAGCGGCTATACGGATTTTCACAATCCAGTTACACGCCTGGTGGCACAGGAATATCTGGAACCGGTCCGTCAGGCAGGCGTGGATACGCTGATTTTAGGTTGTACGCATTATCCGGTGATCAAAGATATTATTGCCGATTATATGGGTGAGTCGGTGCAGTTGATTTCGCCCGGTGTAGAGGCGGCGCAGTTTGCAAAGGCGTGTCTTTCAGCGCAAGGACTTTTGACCGACCGAACAACGTCCGGAAAAAATACATATTATGTCAGCGACAGCCCAGAAATGTTTGTGGAAAATGCAGGGCATTTTTTGCACCGGGATGTGGATGGCAGTGTGTTCCGGTGTAGTTTGTAAAATACAGGCGACACCGCACAAAGATTGTGCGGCAGATTCGCAGTCGTTTTTTTCGTCAGGTGAAACAAAAAGCGGCGTTCATACTTTGTGTATTCACGAGCATTTTTGTGAAATATGGAGGAAAAAGCGCAAGCAGATGGCGTGCAAAGCCGTCAGGCGTGTGGTGTTGCCTACAGATAGGGGAGACGTTTTCGGATGGAATCAGTACTCATTACATTAAAAAGCCAGGTGGAAACTTACAACGATAAAGAAGAAGTAGAGCTGATGACAACAGGGATGCTGGAAAATAAGGCGGATGCAGTCGTGCTGACATATGAGGATACGGAGGCAACGGGTTTTGCAGGTTCTAGGACGATCATTCAGATGACAGATGACTCACTGGTCACCATTCTGCGCACGGGTACCGCCAACTCCAATTTAATTTTGGAGCCGGAGAAGAAGCACCACTGCCTGTATGAAACGCCGTTTGGTAGCATGATGATTGGCGTAAAAGCCAGTAAAATTGTCCGTGAAATCGAAGCGGATAAAGGACGTCTACTGTTGGAATATACAATGGATATTGATGGAACATTTATGTCTGTCAACACTATGGAAGTGGCGTGGAAACAACAGTAGGACAAAGGTGATACTATTAAATAACAGGAAGGCAGAAAGGAACGAAGAAATATATGGCAGATTGTATCAAGGCAGCATCTGGGCTGCTGCGGACGATGATTTTGGAAGGGCTGGGGCGGCTGGTAACTGCGGAAAAAATTCCGGCAGAGCCGATTCCCGATTTTACAATTGAAATTCCAGCGGATAAGTCCCACGGGGACTTTGCAGCCAATGTAGCTATGGTCAGTGCGCGGGTGTTTCGCATGGCACCGAGAAAAATTGCGGAGCTGCTGCTGGAAACAATTTCGCTGGATCATACGCTGTTCGAACGGGCAGAAATTGCCGGGCCGGGCTTTATGAATTTCTTTCTAAAGCAGGACTGGTTTACCCAGGTGGTACAAACTGTACTGACTGAGCAGAATACCTATGGCAAGACCCAGACGGGTGCCGGAAGGCGGGCTCTGGTGGAATTCGTCTCCGCCAATCCTACGGGTCCGATGCATGTGGGCAATGCGCGCGGTGGAGCGTTGGGAGATAGCCTAGCAGAAATCCTTGCCTGGACAGGTTGGAGCGTGCAGCGGGAATTTTATGTCAATGATGCCGGCAATCAGATCGAAAAGTTTGCCACTTCGCTGGAAGTACGCTATCTCCAGCACTTTGATCCCACCGTGGAGATGCCGGAGGATGCCTATCACGGAGCAGACATCATCGAACACGCGGAACATTTCATTGCCGAGTACGGAGATCAATATGTGCATACAGATGCCAAGACACGGCGCGATGCGCTGGTGGCCTATGCACTTCCCAAAAATATTGCTGGATTGGAACGTGATTTGAAAAAATACCGCATTGTTTACGACAACTGGTTCCGAGAGAGTACACTTCATCAAAATGGCCGAGTGCAGTGGGTGGTAGATGAACTGACCAAGCGGGGTTATACCTATACGCAGGAAGGGGCAGTCTGGTTCAAAGCTACAGAATTTGGGGCGGACAAAGACTTTGTTCTGGTGCGTGCCAACGGCATCCCTACTTATGTTGTGCCAGATATTGCTTATCATTATGATAAACTAATGGTGCGCAAGTTTGACAAGGCGATCGATGTCCTCGGCGCTGACCATCATGGCTATGTGCCTCGTCTGAAGGCGGCATTGACGGCACTGGGTGCCGATGCAAGCCGTCTGGATGTGGTACTGATGCAGATGGTGATGCTGATGCGGGATGGCGAGGTGGTGAAACTCTCCAAGCGCAGCGGCAAAGCCATTACGCTGGTTACGCTTTTGGATGAGATTCCGCTGGATGCGGCACGTTTCTTCTTCAATACCCGTGAAGCCAATTCACATTTTGAATTTGATCTGGATCTGGCAGTGGAAAAGTCCTCTCAAAATCCGGTATACTATGTGCAGTACGCCCACGCTCGTATTTGCAGTTTGCTTCGGGCAATGGCGGAAGAAGGCGTATCGCTTGCGGATTGCCGCTGGGAAAATCTGTCGCTGCTGACCCAGCCCCAGGAGTTGGAACTGATTCGTCATCTGGCTGCCCTGCCTTCGGAACTAGATAATGCTGCTAGATCGTACGATCCTTCCAAAGTTACGAAGTATGCCACAGAGTTGGCAACGCTGTTCCATAAGTTTTATGACGTGTGCAGTATCAAATATGCTGAGTCCCAGCCGCTGAAAGAAGCTCGGCTACTACTCTGTGAGGCGGCACGTCAGACCATCGCGAATACGCTGCGCATCTTGAAAGTGGACTGTCCAGAACGGATGTAAGTGTATGGTACAGCATCCTGTCTCGGCATAGTAAAAGCGGTTGGACAGGCATAAAGTCAATCATGCTATGGGGTTGCCATACCGAGAAAAATGACAAATAGGTTACAAACAAAACAGAAAATTTGTGTGTAAATTTCCAAGATGTGTATTTAAAAAGCAGGAATGCGTGGAATATCATAGGAAGTTTAACGAATTATTCACAAATAAGGCGAAAGAATATGTTACAATTTGTAATATATTGAGCAGACGGATCATGGGAAGTCACAAGATTTCGAAAGGAAGGAAGATCCATATGTCAAATAGATTATTTCAAGGACTCATTCACCAGATGCGGGATACGATTGATGCCACCATTGGTGTAGTGGATGACACGGCGACGATTATTGCCTGTAGTGATCTGACGAAAGTCGGCACGACGAATGAGTTTGTATCGCTGGATTTGAGCGATGTACATGACAGTTTTATCCGGGATGGGTATACATATAAGCCTTTTGGTTCTCGTGCGAAGCCAGAATATGCTGTATTTGTAGAAGGCATAGACGATACAGCGGCGAAGTATGCCAATATTCTGGCTATCTCTCTGTTCAATATCAAACAGTATTATGACGAGAAATATGATCGCAATAACTTCATTAAGAATGTCGTGCTGGACAATGTGTTGCCGGGCGACATCGTCATTAAGGCACGGGAACTACATTTTAATGCAGAAGTGAGCCGTGTGGTACTGCTGATTCGGATCGTGTCGGCAAACGATGTGTCGGCATATGATGTGATTCAGAATTTGTTCCCAGATAAGAACAAGGATTTTGTCTTTACGATTTCGGAGAGCGATATTGTACTGGTTAAGGAAATCAAAGGGGCGGTGGATACCAAGGATCTTGAGAAGCTGGCACGTTCGATCGCCGATACGCTCAGTAGTGAATTTTATACCCGAGTGAACGTGGGCATCGGCACCATTGTGACGGGTGTCAAGGAACTGTCACGCTCGTTCAAAGAAGCGCAGATGGCACTGGAAGTGGGCAAGGTATTCGATACCGACAAGGCAATCGTTAGCTATGAAAACTTGGGCATTGCTCGGTTGATTTATCATCTGCCGACAACACTTTGTGAAACATTTCTGCACGAGGTGTTCAAGCGTGGCAGTATCGAATCACTTGACCATGAGACCTTGTTTACCATTCAGAAGTTCTTTGAGAACAATCTGAATGTGTCAGAGACTTCGAGAAAGCTATTTGTACACCGCAATACGCTGGTGTATCGGCTGGAAAAAATTAAGAAGTTGACGGGGCTGGATCTGCGGGAATTTGACCATGCAATTATCTTCAAGATTGCTTTGATGGTGAAGAAATATCTGTCTGCCAATCCGGCGAAGTTTTAAAAGCATCTGCGTTTAAGATCTTGGTGTGCATTATAAAATGCGCATGATGAAACAGGTACTTGGGGAACGTTGTTAAAATGGGGTATATATGCAATGCCGCTGGTGCATCGCAAAGCATGAGGCATCGGCGGCGTATTGCGTGCGGCAGAAGATGGTGCGTTCATAAAGCGCGTGGCTCATATCCTGCTGACGTATGAAAAGGATATGGGATAGCTGCGCAAGTGAAAGGATGTGTGTGAACGATGGTGGAACTGAAGGATGTCTCTGTGACATATTCCAGCGGCGTAGATGCACTGCACAATGTGAACCTCAAAATCAATGACGGTGATTTTGCATTTGTCGTGGGCGCCTCTGGTGCTGGAAAAAGCACAATGATCAAACTGATCTTGAAAGAAATCAACCCCACCAGTGGAACTGTAACTGTGAACGGCTATAACTTGAATCGACTGCGCCGTCGGCGGATCCCAGCACTGCGCCGAACGATCGGCTTTGTCTTTCAGGACTTTCGGCTGATTCCTTCGATGACGGTTTATGAAAATGTGGCGTTTGTTTTGCGGGTCATTGACTCGCCGACGAAGTATATTCGAAAGCGTGTGCCTTACGTGATTGGGTTGGTCGGCCTACAGGACAAGGCGTATGCCTATCCAGATGAGTTGTCTGGCGGTGAGAAACAGCGTGTGGCCATTGCACGGGCACTAGTTAACGATCCCCAGCTGATTATCGCCGACGAGCCTACAGGTAATATTGACCCAGAACTGTCCTATGAAATTGTAGAATTGCTTCAGGGGATCAATGACATCGGAACGACGATCTTGATGGTTACGCATGAACATAGCCTTGTACGCCAGTTCGGGGGGCGAATCATCAACATCGACCAGGGGCAGATTGTCTTTGATGAAGTGATTGGAGGGAACCTCATCCATGAAGCTTAGCGGATTTCAATACCTCGTGGGACAGGGTGTAGAAAACATATGGAAGAACCGGATGATGGCATTTGCCTCGTTCTGTGTTTTACTGGTATCCTTGCTGTTGGTTGGGATGTCTGTATTGCTCTACATGAATTTGACATCCATGATTGGCGGGGTAGAAGATAAAAACGAAGTGATCATCTACATGGAAGAGGATACAACGGATGAGGAATTGGCGAATTTCCAGACACAGCTGGCACAGATCGGCAATATCTCTGAGGTGCGCTTTTATTCCAAGGAACAGGCGTTCGAAGATCTGAAGGAGAGTATGTCCGATTATGAGGTGCTGTTCGATTCGCTCGGAGATGACAACCCGCTGATCGACGGATATCGGATTCGGGTTGATGATATTTCGAAGATTTCTACAACCATTGCAGAAATCGAAACACTCGATCATATCTATTCTATACGCGCTCCGATGGACTTTGTCAACATTTTGACAGAGTTGCGGCGGATTGTTACAGTGATTTTTGGCGTGATTATCGCCGCATTGTTTGTGATCTCACTTGTGATCGTCTCCAATGCAACTAAGGCAAGTGTCTTTGCCCGGCGGGAAGAGATTCAGATCATGAAATATGTGGGTGCAACGAATGCGTTCATTCGGATTCCCTTTTTTGTGGAAGGGATGATTACGGGATTTTTGGCAGGTGTGGTAGCACTGGCGGTTACCTGGTTTGGGTATGATTCACTGGTCAATCTGATGACGGGGCAGGTGCAGATCCTCTCAGTCATCGGCATGGGCAGTATTATTCCATTTCAAGAGATTGCTTGGAAGGTAGCAGCAGCCTATGTGTTGTCTGGAACGATTTTCGGGGCGTTTGGCAGCATGATCTCCATGCGAAAGCATTTGAATGTCTAAGGAGGCAATAACATGATCAAAAATAAACGCACCATTCGGCAACTGATCAGTGCCGTCCTCTGTTTTTCACTGGTTGCGGCAGGTATGACTTCTCAATGGTCCCCATTGCAGGAACTCCCAGTTTCAGCGAAGACACTGGAGGAATTGCAAGAGGAGCGTAAAAACAACGAGCAGAAGATTGCTGAAAAGCAGAAGGAACTCGATGCGCTGCAGTCTGATTTGAAAGAAAATGAAGAATATCAAAAAACTTTACAGGAAAAAATTACCCTTCAGCAGCAAAATCTCGATTTGGTTAGCGAGGAATTGGAACGGATTCAGGACTCCATTGACAAGACAGCCGAGCAGATTTCTGAGACAGAGGATGAGATTACGGTGATGGAAGCCGACATCGCTGTGGGCTTGGAGGAATTTAAGCTTCGCCTGCGCGCCATGTATGTGCAGGGCAACGGTGGATTGGCTTCGGCACTGGTTGGCTCAACGGATTTCTATGATTTGCTCTCGAAGTATGAACTGATGTCACGGATTGCCAATCATGACAATGAGCTGGTCAATGACTTGAAGGACAAGCTGGAAACGTGCAATGAGAAAAAGGCACAGCTTGAAACGGAGAAAACCAATCTGGAAGAACAGCAGTCTGACCAGCAGGAAAAGCGAGATGAATTCAAAACCCAGCTGGCAGATTTACAGAATACCTACGCCGAGACAGACGAGGCGAAAGAACAGATGGAACGTCAGAAGGAACAGTTGAATACCGATGTGGAAGCGCTGAACGAGCAGAATGAGGCATTGGATGCTGAGGAGGAGAAAATCAAGGAGGACATCGCTAAACAACAGGAACTCATACGGCAGGAGGCACTGAAAAAACAGCAAGAAGAACAGCTGCGTCAGCAACATCAACAGGGGGCACAGAATGCCGACAGCGCTTCTGATAACACAGATAGTGATAGTTCCAACAATAATAGTAGTGATAATAGTAGTTCTGGCAGCAGCGGCAATACTGCCAGTGAAGATACCGATAGTTCTGATACGGGAACTTCGGCACCTTCCAGCGGCACTGGTTTTGCATGGCCGTGCCCAGGATACTATACCAT
>CASDUD010000050.1 GCA_949283725.1 uncultured Ruminococcus sp. | reverse complement strand
CGGAAATGTTCCGCCGTGGGAAATCGGTTCCTGGCGGTGCGTGTGGATTCTGGGGTGCCTGTGGTGCTGGAATCAGTACAGGAATGTTTATGTCCATTGTGACCGGTTCAACACCGCTTGCATCAAGGGCATGGGGATTGTCAAATCAGATGACCGGACGTGCTCTCGAAAAAATCGGTGCCGTGGGAGGACCTCGCTGCTGCAAGCGTGATTCTTATCTTGCCATTTCGGCAGCAGTGCGTTTTACCGAAGAAGCACTTGGCGTTTCCATGGAACTGGATGATATTACCTGTACTCGTTCTGCACAAAATCGCCACTGTATTGGTGCGCGCTGTCCATTTTTCGGGGGTGTAAAATGCATAAAATAAGCGTAGCCTTTGTCTGTGTTCATAATTCCTGCCGCAGCCAGATTGCCGAGGCACTGGGCAAGCGTTATCTATCTGACATCTGTGACATTTATTCTGCCGGCACGGAGACGAAGCCACAAATCAATCCGGATGCTGTGCGTCTGATGAAACAAATTTATGGCATCGATATGGAACAGACACAATATCCCAAGCTCTTTTCCGAAATTCCAGAAACCGATATCGTGGTAGCAATGGGGTGCAATGTAACCTGTCCCTATGTGCCCGGAAAGCGAAACCTCAACTGGGGGCTTGATGACCCAACTGGGCAAAATGATGCAGTATTTCTAAAAGTGATACGTCAGATCGACAAAAAAATCCGGACTTTGCGAGAAGAGATCCTTACTATGCAACAGTAAACTTCCCTTTTCCTACCGCATATACTGATTAGCTTATCGTGAATAACTTTGTATGAATCGATAGTTTTTTGTAGAAGTGTATGAAAAAGTGAAACAGCTGCACAGAGATAAATAAAATCTCTGCGCAGCTGTTTCCTTTGAGATGGGAGAAAAATCCAAAATGGATCTATGAAAAACGGTATTTATCCGTTTTCCTTCAGATAAAGATTACATTTTTGCTGAAGTAAGCTGGCTGTCTCTTCCGCTGTCTGATGGCCATCATAAAAATCTTGCAATACTTCGTAAATCATGTTTGTCATGGTCGAATCATTCATGGATATACGGTCAACACTTGTTAGAAAATCACGAAATGTTTCCAGTTCCTGCTCCGTTGGCATCTGCAAGTCTAATTCCACATTGTTGTATGTGTAGCCACCTTCTACCGTTTGTTCCAGCCGCTCCAAATCATAATCGAAATATTCCTCCAACTGATCCACAGTAATTGGATAACTATATCGTCTGTCCACATCCATTTCTATAAAGCTGCATACAAAATCCCAAGCCACTTCTGGTGCTTTGCATGCCGTTGTGATGCCGATAGATCCCTGACAAGGCATGAGAGATGAGCTATTTTTGCCATCAACTGTTGGAAAACCAATTAGCGTGGTTGACTTATTTCCAAAAAACGCCTTTGACATGGCATAATCCTGATATGCATAATAATTAGAAGAGTACATCAGTGTCTCACCATTCATATATTTCATGGTTTCTTCTGCATAATACGCATCCCATTCACTGTCAGTCATGCTCTCATAATCCGGCTCTGTGGAAGTGATTTCCTGTGACAATTTTAGCAACTCTACAAATGCTGGGTCGTCAAAATGGCATTCGCCTTTTGTTATATCCACAAAGTTGCTGCCAAAGATGACTTGATCTAGAAACCGCTCTGGTGTCTGATTCTCAAAAATGCTAATTCCCTTATCATTGCAGTCACGGCAAATGTCTACGAATTCCTGCAGTGTCCAACTGGTTTTTCTGCCTGTTAACTCTGTGTTTACCAATATTGTATAAAGGCTAATTCCACCAGTGAGCCAGTACACGCCCCCATCAATCTCATTTGCTGCCAAATAATTGGGCAAGAAGGCATTCTTGGTATAGGTGTCATCCTTCTCCATAAAATCATACAAATTTAGAAGCAAACCCTTTTCGGCATAGGAAACCGCATTGAATGAGCTCAGCTCCACCAAATCGGGGATATTGCCCGCAGCAATATCCTCATCAAAGACCAAAATTCCCTTATTCCAGTCGTCCTCATTTTCACTGTTATTATCATTGTATTCGCTGTAGTCCTTCACACTGATGCGGTATTCATCCTGACTATTGTTGAAGGCAGCAATTTTTTCACCTAGATCACTGTCCAAATAATATGTTGCCAGCGTGAGTACTTCTACATTATCTGCATTTTCATTCAGTGTCAGCTTGCCAAAATATGAATGATAGTCGTTGTCATACAGAATGGCGATAAAGGTTCCGTCTGCCAAACCGATTGCGCCATTGAATTTCGAACCAGAAAGATCAGAATCAATAAAATTTACAGTTTCCAACAATGTACCATCGGATGAAACAGCATAAATCCCCTTCTCATCATAGATATAAAAGGGAATCTCTGGCTGCATACTAGGTATAAAACCATAGAAATAACGATTGTTTGTATCGATCGTAAATTCCTCAAATTTTTTTTGTTCAACATTCCACTTCAAAAAAACATTAGAACTGGTATCGCCACTTGCCATGAGATAGACACTGCCATCTGAAGCACGAACAGAATTGTCGATCGAATAAATGGTTTCTAGTCCACTGGTGATCTCTGTACCATTGCCGCTGGTATCATACATAACTGCCGAATTGCTTTGTTCCCCTGTTTCCTCATCATAATTGCTAAAAAATGCCAATATATTCCCCTGCCCATCAGCTTGCAGCTGACAGTATCCGCTTATCTCTGTCTCCCATTGCAGGCGACCGCTCGCATCCAATACCTGAAGGGAATAGACATTTTCATAGTTCTCATAGTATCCTTCCCAATCGAAATTCTCATCATCTGGTTCATAGGCCACATTCGGATTGCTACCGCCCGATAAACTAAAAGCAAAATTTCCGTCTGATAGAGGGGTGAATCCCGTGATTTCCGATTGGTCACAATTCTCCAACAAATTATCTGTGGAAAAAAGCATGGTTTCTTCTCCGTCTGCATTGCAATTGTAAACGGCCTTTGTATTGGAATAACTTTCATTATCATAAATGGTTTTGATATAAAATACTTTATCCTCAAACCCGCACAGCGCAGAATAATATCCATCTATAGCTTCTGTTAGAGCAGCTGTTTTGTATATGCAAGATTCTGCCTTGGGAATTCCATTGGCATTTTCGGTTGATCGACCGCTCTCTTCCTTGTTTGCACCACTGCCACAGGCGGCACAGGTGCCTGTCAGCATAGCGGCTGCCAATGTCATAGCTGCCAGTTTTAAGATCCTTTTTCGCATAAATAATCCTTCCTTTCTGTTGACATTAATTATGGCGTATGTTTTTCTTTGTGTTTGCGAATGTGTGATTTATAGATGAGAAATTTTCCCTTGCCCCATCGAATCCATCTTTTTCCCTGTATTTTCCAAAATTGCCGATATGCTAGAACTGCAAATAAAATAGAAAATAGCAGCAATAAAAGTCCTAGCACCGTCAGCAGTGCCAAGCAGGCGATTCGATGTAGCACAAGCAAGGCTGCGTTTTCCGAAGTGGGGTAAGGAATAGCCTCTTGATGCAAAATATAGTCGGTATGATGAAAAATATAGTCCCAGATTTTTGCCAACGAAAAACGACCTGTGTTCTGCACCAAAAGGCAATGGCCAGAAAGGGCATCCTGCTCTGCTTCTGAAGAAGTACCGTCGAATATTTCCCCAGCCCCGCCGGATGTAACTACCCCCACTGCTTTTTCCAGCAGAGACATTCCATAACCCGACACACGTTCTGGTAGAATCGCTTCATAGGCGGTGATTGGCGGCGGAGTTTCTCCCTGCGTCAAACTCGCCGCATAATCGGGGTACAAGAGAAAAAGCCAAGCAGAAGATTCCTTCTGCACTGCACGTGTGGCAAAATTTTCTGGCATTTGGATCACACCCGCCACTTCACAAATGGAATTGCCCACTGTCAGCGACTGCCCTACGATATCGGTAGATCCAAACAATTTCCACGCTGCTTCTTCATCCAACACAACACGTTGGGTAGATATATCTGCGGCAGAAAGCCAGCTGCCAGATACAAGCGGATAGGCATGGATTCGAAAATACTGCTCGCTCACCAGTACACGCTGTACATTTTTGGCACCATTCTTTTTCCCAAGTACAGAAACAGTTTCTGCTGTGCTGGAATAGACATCATACCACAAGGTGTCCTCCGATTCCTCTGATAATGACTGTTTTAGACTTTCTCGAATCTGGCTGATTTGTTCTAAGCCAACTCCCTGATCCTGGGCAATATAACAACTGACCTGTACATAATCTGTACCCCATCGCTGAGCTGCCAGCTGTTCCGGCAACAAACCGCGACACCAACGTATACCAATAAGACTAGGCACGATCAATAACAGCCCGATCATCCCCGCAACCAGCGTGATCATCCATTTTCGTTTCACTATACTCACTCCGATGTTTCCTTCATGCGCACCATATCGCCGTCTTGCAGCGATTTTGTGCTGATACAGATGACATAACTATCCATTGCAATCTCACCACTGATGGCAGCTTTGGTACCGTTGTTGGCCAGAACTGTTACATCAGCCCGTCGGGCATAGTAACGATTGCCGAGCGGTGTACTCTTCGTCTGTACAAGTAGAACAAAATCCCCATTGTTGTCACTGCTGACCGCACCAGATGGAACGGTATAGTCATAACTCTGGCTGTTTTCATTCAGCTTCAATGCCAGCGTTTGCCCCACGGTGACATCTCCTGTCACGCTGAAGTATAAGACCTTTTCATCGAGTTTGCCAGATCCAGACTGAACTGCATTGCGAATACTTTTCAGTTGCGCTTGTGCATCGGCATTGATGACAGTTGCTTCAGCACCGAGGCGAACTTTTTTAGCCTTTTCTGCACTGACAGAAAAGCTGACGGTATAGGTACTATCCGGTTGCATTAGTTCTGCAAATGGTTCAGTGGTTGTAACAGCATCTCCTGCAGCAGCATTCAAAGAGGCAATGATTCCTGCCGTTTCCGCATAGACAGAAACTGTACCATCCTCATTGTAGGTATACTCCTCTGCACCAACTTCCAACAGCAGCAGTGCCAAAATCGTTTGATCCCGCTGTATTGCGATGGATGCAGTTTCCAATACTTGAGCCAACTGTTTATCCATGTTTTCTACACGGTCGGCGGCGGACTCTGCTACCTGCTCGGCAGATGAAACGGCGGCTTCTTGTCTTTGGATCTTTTCCAGCTGTCCCACTGCTTCGTTATACGATGTCACATTTTCCTCATACAGCGCATAAGCAGCGTTCGAAGTTTCTAACAGCATATCTGTTTCCTCATCGCCATTATTAGCAGCCGTTCTATAAATCTGATAGGCCTTCTCGTAATCCGAATATGCTTTATCCATTGCCTTTTGTGCAGCATCTATCAGTTCCTGTTGACTTTCAGAACTACCACTGAGTTGCCCCTGTACTTCTGTCAGATTTTTTTGCGCTTGTTCTGCGGCATCTTCCGCTTGCTCCTTATTTTGCACGGCCTGCGCAATTCCGCTTCCATAGACAGTAGGCAACTTGTCGTAGGCATCTACAGTCACATAGGCAGCTAAATTTGTTAGCCGGTTCTGTTCTGTTCGAATGGCAGCTCCCTGAACATCGGCAGAGGAAGTGCCCGAAAGCTGATATGTCTCCATAACCTGTTGAGCCATCTGTGACTTTTGCTGTTCCAGTGATGCAACAGCCTTTTCATATGACAGTCCCTCATCTAGATAAAAGCGCAGAGCAGCATAATAGGCATCGTCATAACCGCCCTCTCCTTCAGATGAATCATTGATTTCTGGCGTAATGGTGCAAAGCAAATCACCAACTTCTACGGCATCGCCACTCTGTACAGCAAGTTTAGTAAGTCTACCAGAAACATTTGCATAAACCGGTTCTGCCTGGTCTGCGGAAACAATACCAGAACCGTTGATCCTTTCCGTAATGGTGCCTGACACTACATATTGTGCCTTGATTTCTGGCAGCGAGGCATTCATAATGGTATTGGAGAAAAACGTCAACACCAGTGCCACAGCAAAAAATATGATGGCTACGTTACGAATTCTTCTTTTTTTCGCATTTTCTGTTTTTTGTCTCATTACTCTTTCACTCCTGCATAAGCCATTCCCTGTACGAGATCCTCTTCTCCATATAAAAAGAGCAGCAGGGATGGAATCATATATAATACGGCCGCTGCAAATGCGACACCCAAATCTCCACTGCTCACCTGAGAAAGGAATACCGACAACGGCTGTTTCTGGGCATCATCCAACATCAAGAGTGGTTGTTCCACCATGTTCCAACAGTCGATAAATACCAGCAGCAAAACGGAAACAATAACATTTCTGCACAACGGCACAGCAATATAGCGGAAAATTTGGAACTCCCCTGCCCCGTCCAAGCGTGCAGCTTCGATATAGGTCTTAGGGATCCGTTTCATAATTTTCGTGAACAGATACACAGGAAACGTTGAGAAAATACCTGGCAAAATGACTGCCCACCGGCTCCCCACAATCCCCAGTGCATCGCTTATCACAAAATTCGGTACCAGTGTTACCTGATAAGGCATTAACATCAGAATCAGATAAATCAAAAAAATAATCTGCTTTACTCGTCCATGATAGCGAGCAAATCCATAGGCGGCAAACAATGCCACGATTAGCTGAAATATAGTGATGGGAAATGCTAGAATCACTGAATTCCAAAGTTTCAGCAAGTATTCCGAACTGGTGATCAATGTACTGACATATTGCTGTATGGTAACACGATCTGGAATCAGCTTTAACGAAACGGATTGCGCTGTATAGATGGTATCACTCTTTAGATTCAGCATGGCCCCATAGTTATAAAAAATCTCCGTTTCATTCATAAAGGAATCGCAAACAGTCAGTACCAACGGCATGAGAAATAAAATAGATAGACCACCAATGCATAACATCCAGAAAAAATCGATGGGCTTTGTTTGAAATCGCCAAAGCTGTCGTCGCTTTTGTTTTGTCTTGGGCATCTGCGCCATAATTGCACCCCCCTTTTCATCTAATTTTCTCAAAATCCCTGTCTCAGTTGCCGCATCAACCCTCTAAATCTTTTCCAAATTTTCGCTCCAACAAAAACAACACAGCCACTACAACTAACAGAACCACTGCCATCAGCATTGCCGCAGAAGAAAGTTTCTGATAGTTAGCACTTTGAAATGTGTTATTCATAAAATGTTGCAGCATATACAACGCTTCACAGGGATAATCCCCTGTAAGCAAATAAATTTCCCGGAACACTTTGAACGAACAGATGATATCATACAATAGTACAAAAAATAACGTTGGAAATAAATAGCGGAATTTGATATGCCAGAACTGCCACCAGCGACTTGCTCCTTCCTGACGCGCAATTTCCATATAGTCCGCTGGTATCCCAGCCAACCCCGCCATAAACAACACTAAATTGTAGCCCATTGTCTTCCAAACGAAAATCAATATAATCACAAGCATCCCGTAGCCAGAATTGAGCCAGCGTATAGCAGTCACGCCGTATTGTTCCAGAAATGAATTAATATATCCCTTGTCATGAAACAGAGCCTGCCACACCACAACAACAGAAGCTGCCGGTACCATCAACGGTGTTAGAAAAAAAGAACGAATGATGCTCTTACAGGGAATGGCCCGTTCCAAAAGCAGTGCCAGACAGAGAGCCAACACCATGGATAGCGGTATAGCTGTAAGTGAAAATATAAGCGTATTTTTGGCTGCCAAAAGAAAAGCTTCATTTTGCAACACATCCAAAATGTTCCGAAGTCCTATAAAATTTTTGGTAATGACATTGTCAATACTGCTATAGTAAACCACCACACCAAATGGAAGCACAAAAAATATCAGTACACCAATCAAACTCGGCAAAATCCATTGCCAGCCACTTTGCGTCCACATTCGTACAATTCGATTATGTTTGCGTATCAACCGATTCATTGCGCCATCCCCTTTATCCATTGTATGAGTTGCATCATATATACAACAGATATTATACCATATAAATAGACCATTGTCAACCCTTTTGTTGCAAAATAGATACTTCTATAAAATAAGACAATACGATCATGTGATTTGTGACACAAAATTATATATATTTCTTCATTTTCTATCTTTTGCACAAATTTTACGGCGATTTTTATGAGAATTATCCATATTTTTAAATCGTATTTGGTATTTTGACATATGTAAACTTTAGTGCGAATTTTTAGCGGTTCTTAGGCAAAAACTTGCAAGCTTCTTTTGCCCAATAAGAATTCTCCACGAAAAAACGAAAAAATTCATCTAGAAAAGATTCTAAACACGTTATTAGTCCATCAAAACAAACAAAAAACGGCCCTCTGTTTCCAGAGAACCGTTTCCCTAATGTTTTTTACAAAATAAAACGCATTGGTTACTTGGGTTGAATGGCATCATAACCCGTTTCCTTTGTACGAATTCGCATAGCTTCCCGTATATTGTAGCTAAAGATTTTGCCATCTCCGATATTGCCGGTGAACGCCGCCTTCTGAATGGTGTCAATCGTTTTCTGTTCCCACTCTTCGGAAGATACCAAAATTTCCAACTTAATCTTCGGCAACAACTGAATTTCTACTTCCTGATGTCCACGGACATATTCCTTCAAGCCTCTCTGCGCACCGCAGCCCATGACCTGATAACAAGTCAACCCATGTACATCCAGTGCAGACAGTGCATCAAGTACATCTTCCAGTTTTTCCTCGCGAATAAT
>CASDUD010000049.1 GCA_949283725.1 uncultured Ruminococcus sp. | reverse complement strand
CACCATACCCTTGGAGGCATCCACATGGCAGACGGATGCCCCTGCTGCCGCACAGGCAAGCGTCGCGCCACCCGTATAAGCAAACAAATTCAGTACAGAGACAGGTCTGCCTGCCTTTTGTATCTGCTGGGTCATCCAATCCCAGTTGACTGCCTGCTCCGGAAACAAGCCCATATGCTTAAAGCCAGTGGGCTGAAGCTTGAATGTCAGCCCCAGCGGCTCATATTGCATCTCCCAAAAGGCGGGCAGTTTCTTGGCAAACGCCCAGCTTCCACCGCCAGAAGAGGAACGGCGATAGTGACCGTCCGCCCGGTTCCATGCCGGATGCGTTTTAGGCGTTTTCCAGATGATCTGCGGATCGGGTCGAATGAGCTTCACGCCATTCCAAGACTCCAACTTTTCCAGTCCTGAGGTATCTAAAATTTGATATTGTTTCCAATGGTTTGCGGTTCTCAATTTGGATTGCTCCTATCTATTCTGATAATTTTATTTTGCTGGCTGCAAAAAATCCTGCCGCAGGATGGCGTATATACAAATGTCGCAAATACCCTGTATATTTCTGCCCGCCTGCCGCAGAGTGCCTTCGTACTGCATACCACATTTGCGCATGACGCCGCCAGAGTTGGAATTTCTTGCGTCATGAATCGCTACAATGCGGTTAACATTGGTATAGGCAAACAAATATGCAATGACTGCCCGCAAAGCCTCTGATGTTATTCCCTGATGCCACCACGCTTTTCCGATGCAATAGCCGATCTCCATGCTCATAAAATCCTCCCGAATCCGGACAACACTGATGCTTCCGATCGGCTGACCGAGTTCCTTAGGGACGATTGCCCAGTTGTATGTATCCAAATCAGCATACGCACTGACCCAGTCGCTGAGTACTGCCTGGGTAACGGTCAAATTCGCATGGGGCTGCCATGTCAAATAACGTGTCACTTCTGGGTCAGATGCCCAGTTCCAGAACATCGGCTCTGCATCTCCCATCTCAAAGCGGCGCAGCAACAGCCGTGCAGTTTCGATTGCTTGCGTGCCCTTGTGTTGCATACACTGCTCCCCTATTCCTTCCAAGGTCTTTTGTTGCCCAGCCAACCCTTTTCTTTCCAGTAATCCATGTCTACCGAATTCCAGCCGTGTTTTTGCATAACTCGCATAACAAAAAACAACGCTCGAGTATTGATGCCAGGGCGAATATGTCCCTGCCGTTTCTGGATACGGCACGCCAACTTTTCCATCTGCCTTTGATACTTTTTCTGACGCTTTTCCGGTATTTGTTCCCACGCCGTAGCACGCACGGCCGCACCATAGCGGTAGATCTTCGGGATACCCCAGAAGAAAAGGCTATCCGCCATATCCTTCAAAGTAGATTTCATACCGGCACCGGCGGCTGTGGCAATACAAACCGCCTGTTTGGAAAACATCGCCTGCTCTGGGCGATGTACCATAAAGCGATAGCCATAATGGTCAAGAAACGCCTTCATGGAGCCAGTGGAATGCATCACATATACCGGACTGGTTAAAATCAACAAATCAGCACAGTCTATAGCATCAGTCAAGGGCTTTAATTTTTCATAATGGGGACAAAGTGTTTCTGACTTTTCAAAGCAGTTGGTACATCCCACACAAAACGCCCCGAAATCTCGCGGCAAAAAGAATTCTGTCACATCGCCACCTAACTTTTGTACTAATCGCATTGCGATGTAATAGGTAGAACCCTTATGGTTTTGCCCGTGAATTAGTGCAATGCGAAGCGGCTTTTCATCTGTGTGTTTCAAGTGATATGCCCTCCTACACACCTGCAAATACTTTCACCTGGGCGGTGATCGCCTGTGCTGCCATTTCAATTTGTGCAGCATTTTTCCCCTCGACCATCACACGCACCAGCGGTTCCGTTCCACTTTCCCGCACCAAAATCCTGCCATTGTCACCCAATTCCTGTGTATACTGATCAATCAGTGCCACAATGGCGGTATCCTCCTGCCAATGGCCTTTCTTCTCTGCCGGTATGGTGACATTATATAGTACCTGCGGGAATGTTTCCATCAAGCCTGCCAACTCACTCATTTTCTGACCGGAGTTTTTCAAAATCTCCATCAACTTAATGCCGGAGAGTTCTCCATCGCCAGTTGTCGCCTCATCCAGAAAAATGATATGGCCACTCTGTTCCCCACCGATGTTATATCCACCAGCAAGCATTTCTTCCAGCACATAGCGATCGCCGACCTTCGTTGCCTTTGTGGCGATCTGATTGGCCTTCGCAAAATGAAAAAAGCCCAGATTCGTCATAACAGTTACAACGGCCGTATTCCCCTTGAGGGTGCCCTTTTCCTGCATCGCTCGAGCGCAGATGGCGATAATTTTATCGCCGTCCACCAGCGCGCCCGTTTCATCCACCGCCAGACAGCGGTCTGCATCTCCATCAAATGCCAGCCCCAAATCACAGTCATGCGTTTTGACATAATCCATCAGCTGTTCCATATGGGTCGAGCCGCAGGCAAGGTTGATGTTCGTACCATCCGGCTGAGCACTGAGCATATGTACCGTTGCCCCTAACCGTGTGAACAATGCTTCTGCCGTTGTGGAGGCACTGCCATTGGCACAGTCAAGTGCCACCCGCACACCCGTGCAATCCGTGTGAATACAACTGGCAAGGTAAGAGATATAATCTTCCTTTGCACTCGTATATTCTGAAATTGTCCCCACATTCGTATGGGATTGCAATTTGATCTGTTCCGGGTGGTCGAGGATCAAGGCTTCGATCTCTTCCTCCACAGCATCCGGCAACTTATAACCCGTTGCAGCAAACAGCTTAATGCCATTGAATTCCACACTGTTGTGTGAAGCGGAAATCATTACTCCGGCATCCGCACCCTTTGTACGCACCAGATACGCCACTGCCGGCGTGGGCACAACGCCTAGTTTCACAGCTTCTGCGCCTACCGAACAAATGCCCGCACAGAGAGCCGACTCCAAGATATCCGATGAAATACGAGTATCCTTTCCGATAAAGATCTTCGCACGGTGCTTTGTTTCCTTCGTCAACACCAATGCAGCAGCTCTGCCGATCTGCATGGCAAGTTCACATGTAAGTTCTGTAATGGCAACGCCTCTTGCGCCGTCTGTTCCAAATAATCTGCCCATAATACTACGGTTCCTTTCCTTCTATGAGATTCTATCACTTATTCCGATTCTGGCAGGGACATTTGCCCATCTAGTCCATCGCCTGCTGACTCTTTCAGATGATAGCCCAGGTGCTGGTATGCCAGCGCCGTAGCACATCGGCCTCTCGGCGTACGCGATAAAAAGCCCAGCTGCATCAAAAACGGCTCGCAGACATCTTCCAGCGTCACTGTCTCTTCACCGAGTGCCGATGCCAGCGTTTCCAGCCCCACAGGGCCGCCTCCATATCCCCGGATAATCATTTCCAACATACGCCGGTCATTGCTGTCGAGCCCCAGCGCATCAATTTCCAATCGGTCGAGCGCCATCTTGGCGATTTCTTCGGTGATCTCACCATTTCCCATTACATCAGCAAAATCCCGTACCCGTTTCAAGAGTCGGTTGGCAATACGAGGCGTACCTCTAGCTCTGCCAGCAATTTCTGTTGCTCCGTCTATGGTACAGGGTATCTTCAGCAGCATAGCACTGCGCCGCACGATGTCTGTCAACTGTTCCGTCGTATATAGTTCCAGCCGCAGAATTACGCCGAAACGATCCCGCAACGGACTCGACAACTGGCCGGCTCTCGTTGTCGCGCCTACCAATGTGAAAGGATTTAGTTCCACCCGCAGCGAACGGGCAGAAGGTCCCTTCCCCATGATGATGTCAATGGCATGATCTTCCAATGCTGGATACAAAATCTCTTCCACTTGTCGATTGAGCCGATGGATCTCATCAATAAACAACACATCATTTGGCTGTAAATTCGTCAAAATCGCTGCCAAGTCACCCGCCTTTTCGATGGCAGGCCCTGTTGTCACACGCAGGTTTACGCCCATTTCATGGGCAATGATGGCAGAAAGTGTTGTTTTACCCAGTCCCGGCGGACCGTATAACAGCACATGATCCAGCGGGTCACCCCGCCGCTTGGCTGCCTCGATATAGACAGCCAGATTCTCCTTCACCTTATCCTGCCCAATATATTCCACAAGCGTCTGGGGGCGGAGCGTCACCTCGACCTCCCGATCCTCTTCCACTTGCTGCGGTGAGACCATTCGTCCTTCAAACTGCATATCGCCTGTTTCAATCACGTCTCATCACACCTCTTTCTCCTTCATATATACGTATGTGCCGACACATATATTATCCACATCCCAGCACACACGCTATTTTCGCTTCTTGCCAAACTCTTGCAGCGTGCGCCGAATCATTTCCGAAGCAGACAGACTGCTGTCCATCTTTGCCAAAATCGGTGCCACTTCGCCTTGTGTATAACCAAGCGTTACAAGAGCTTCCATCGCTTCTCCCACATTCTCATTGGACTGCGAAACAACCACATTCGAAGCTGCATCTGTTCCGGAAAACAGGCCCATAGATCCCCCTGCAATTTTATCCTTCAATTCCATCACAATACGCTGTGCCGACTTGGTACCCACGCCTTTGCTCCGGGTGAGCGACTTACTATCGCCAGCAGCCACCAGCAGCAGGAACTGATCTGGCGTGTGATCAGATAGGATCGCCAGTGCTACTTTAGGGCCTACCCCAGAAACAGAGGTTAGCAACTGAAAACATTGCAACTCCTGCTTAGTGAAAAAGCCAAACAATTCTACAGCATCCTCCCGTACGGAAAGATGGGTGTAT
>CASDUD010000048.1 GCA_949283725.1 uncultured Ruminococcus sp. | reverse complement strand
CGCCGCACTTTTCCGCATTCTCATTGTGCGTTCTACACACCCAGTAATATTTTTCACGACAGCGTTTCCTTTTAAAAGTTGCGCCGCAAAAACCGCAGATAAGCTTTCTGGACAGCGGATGTTCACAGCATATAGATTGTGCTTTTTGTCCCCAAATCGCCAGCAATTCCTGCACTTTTTCAAAATCTAACTTATCCACAATGGCGTCATTGATTCCAGAAACATAATATTTTTCATACTCTCCATGATTTATTTTCTTCATATATGGCAAAGTTGTTGTTTTATACGTCTTCTGAAAAACCGCATCGCCAATGTATCTCTCGTTCGTCAAAATATATTTCACGCTGAAAAATGACCACGCCGATTTACTGATACTGCTTGGAATTTTCAAATCATTCAGTATATTTACGATTTTCGTAATTCCATAGCCGCTTAAGTACCATGTGAAAATATTTCTGACAATTTTTGCTTCTGTTTCATTGATTTCCAATCGTCCATTGCAGATGGAAAAACCATAGGGCGGACAGGAGATTTTATAACTTCCATCTGCCATGCGTTTTCGATTTGCCCACCGCATATTCTGGGAAATCGACACCGACTCTTCTTGTGCTAATCCGCCCATCAGCGTGATCATCATTTCATCTGAAATGTTCGCCGTATCGATACTCTCTTTCTCAAAAAGCACCGTAATTCCAAGCGATTTCAGCTCCCGTATCACTGTCAGGCATTCCTTTGTGTTTCTGGCGAAACGGGAGATGGATTTTGCTATAATGCGGTCAATTTTACCTCTGCGGCAGTCTTTCAGCAGCCGTTGGAAATCTTCACGCTTGTCCATGCGAGTACCTGTCACACCTTCATCAGCGTAGACAGAAACCAGCATTTCAGTTTCACTGCCAGCAAGAAAATTTTCATAGTACCGCATTTGAGCCATGAGGGAATTCAGCTGATCAGCGGAATCAGAACTGACTCTGCAATACGCCGCAACTCGGATTTTCTGCTCCTGTTCCGCTGTCATTGTCGGCTGAATCACCGTTACGTTTGGATTCAAATTTGCTCCCTCCAATCCTATTTTTTCACTACATACAATACCACTTTTTTGTGAAAATTGGTATCGCCAAACTTACTGAAATTACGCCGTCCAAGCTGTGCAGAACTGACGATAGCAGTCATCCTTATTCTGCTCGTCAAGCTTCCGGAATTGCTGCTCTGTCAGAATGCCCTTCGACAATAATTTTTCGGTAATCATTTTCATGATTCCGTAGGCGTATTCTGCTTGTCCGTATTTGTTCATTTTCATCTATCCCTTCGTTTGACTTTTCAAAATATAACGCAAATGCAAGAATCTCCTGCACTTGCGTTATATCCGCACTGCTAAATTTTCGAATTGCAAATGCAAAAATGCAGTGCGGTATAACTTTAACGTTTTGCCTTCGTCCGATTCCTCAGACGATTTTCCGTGATATTTGTCCTTGACACCCGTCACGGCGGAACATCGGGAACGACTGACAGCGTATCAGTCTCATGGAAATTTCATCCCTCCGAGGATCTCCCGAAGCCGCCCTCATTGCCTGATTCCCCGACCAAGGGGTGCTGTGACTGGACGGAAGTAGCATTGTCCTCCTGCGTTTCGTTGCCGTTCCGGAAAGCTATTCCGGATTTGGAAGCTGCATATTTCTCGCTCGCTCTTTCGAGGTCGTGGCGTATGGCTTCTGTGGCTGACGATTGTTACACCGCCCACAGGATTCACGTATTCCCGATGCTGGGTATTCAATTTTCAAGGTGCGTGAAGGGGTTTTTCGCGCCCTTCTACTTAGAGGGGAATGGGAAGGGCATTTTGCACACCCTTTTTACAAAATTTTTTTCAGTTTTTTTATCGATTGGTCTAACGACTTCCTAACAGCATATCTGTTCACACCTTCGTACTCGGCAATCTGACGCTCTGTCCAGCCATGAAGATAGAACAATTCCACACGCTTTCTCTGCGTTTCAGTGAGCTGCTCCAAGGCAAGGTGAATCTGCTCATTTTGTAAATTGGCAAACACTGCGTTTTCTACCGGATTCCAGTCAAAATTAGATATTTTCAAATCAGATTCTTCATCTTCCATATATCCCTCATCGATGTGAAGCTGCTGCCGTTTTCGCTCTCTGTCTTCATTGACAAAGTAGGCATTGAATGTTTCTGCATACGGTTCAAATTCCTCGGATGTCATGATGATTTCCTTTGCAAACTTGGGATTCTGTTTTGCAAAATCAGAATTATCAGTCACGATTATGTATCTGCATCCGCTGAAAGTATCGTAAACTCTGCTCAGCGGCAAATAGTAGAAGCCTCTTTTCGCAATGATCTCTATGACATCGGTCATTTCTATTTTCTTGAATCTTCGATCCATTTTCTCACCTCCGTTCGATTCAAAATCAAACGAAGGCTATGGATACTTGGCAATGCTGCACTGCCACACTTGAAAAAAGGGCATAAAAAAACTCCATCCCGCTTTTAAAGCAGAACGGAGTTTCCACGAAAACAAAAAAGAGTAGGAATTGACAATAGCTTTAAAAGCTGCTTGTCAAACTCCTACTCTATATTTTATATACGTGGTGTCTGTACTAAGTCAGAATATATCATTTTAATTTCCTGGCGGCACTTCCAGCATTTTATCACGACCATGCAGGACACATAGTGCTGTGCCAAATTTTCATCTGTCATAATATCAAATAGCCTGCCGTTGCAGAACGGACAGCGTACCTGATGCTGTGATTTATGTTGTCTTTCTTTCACATTTTATTATCATCACCTACTTTTAGCTGCTCAGCTAAAACTATCGCAATAATTTTGCGGATTGCTGTGCATAGACTTGTGCTAAAATATTGGATTGAGCGTATCCCTCAGAACAATTCCCTGCGAATTTCTTCCAATGTTGGCCTTTGTTTTCCCCACTTTTGAAAAGCAACTTCACAATTGTGCAGGTTGATTAACTTACAATCTGCTGGCATTTCATGGTGATGCTCTGACAAAAATACTCTGGAATCTCAGATACTTGAAATTTGTATTTTAAGTTCAATCGTTTTGCAAACCAGATCATTGCGATGGAAGTTGCATCTACATGGGGCTGATATTCACTGGGGCTTCTCCGATATTGGTTGATTCTTTTTGCTAGCCATTTTTGCATATATGCAGTACAACTTAAAATATTAAAGCAAACTGTGCCGTTTCATATCAAGTACGTCCACTTGTTCTTTTTCAAACAAATCCTCCAGTGCATCGTATCCATTTTTCAGAAGATACTGATATTCTTTATCGGAAATGGGGATCAACTGCAGCCATGCCACAAGCTTTTGCTGTACAGCAAACGTATGCGGTGCATTGCCCCATAAAAACGGATATGCCATCCACATATGCTTCATATCAAATGCAGGATAATACATGGATACGACATCTGTGATCACAGTGCCTGGACCATAGTTTTGTTTGCCATCCATAACCTGAAATGCACAGGTTGAGATCACATTGGGGAAAAGCGGATAAGAGCTATCGCAGGCAGAGACAAATTCAACGGAAAGTATTTTCCCCTTCGATTGCAAATTTGCTGTATATTGGCTTAACCCCAGTGTGGAATAGGAATTCACATTTTCGTATGGCGTATGGATTCCGGTGAAAATATCGATGGACTTTTGATTCTTTTCGTCCCAGTATTCCTGTACCTTGTACGGAATTTCTTCTGCGTCTCCTGCAAATGCGTCATATGCCTCATTAAATACAATTTCTTCTAATGTCATCTTCTACTCTTCTCCATCCTATGATGATTAAAAATATTTTCTTAAAATCTCATCAGCCCTTTCGTGGCCATTCCGCTTTGCTTCTTCAAAACACTTTTTCGCCGCATCTTTGTTGACCGGTACACCTAGTCCCTGTAAGTAACAACCACCTAGATTAAATTGCGCATAAGGGTCTCCCTGCGCTGCTGCCCTTTGATACCAAACGACTGCTTTTTGTGCATCTTGTTCTACACCAAGCCCATTGGCATAGCATTGCGCCAGATTATACTGCGATTCTATAATGCCTTGTTCTGCTGCTTTTTCGTACCATTCTACTGCCTTTTGCATATCTTGGTCTACACCATTACCTTGCTCAAAACATACTGCCACTTCATGTTGAGCATCTGGATTCCCATTACTTGCTGCCTTTGAGAACCAAAAAAACGCTTGCTTTGCATCCACATCT
>CASDUD010000047.1 GCA_949283725.1 uncultured Ruminococcus sp. | reverse complement strand
CAGCAATTTTACCAATAGCTGCCTCATGAATGAGTTCTGCATCTAGGCAGGAAGCCTCCAGTGCCGGAGCAGCCGTCACACAGCCGTTTTCTGCCAAAATGGCATCACATTCCGAGTGGCCGGTGCAGCGCGTTTTCCCGTGGATCTGGGAAATGAAATGCTGTCGGGAATTGCCTCTTGCGACCGAGCGGGAAATCAGGTCGGTGCCGGCATCTTCACCCTTCAGCACGACAGAAAATTCTGTTTCAGCAATTTCATCGCCGTCTGTCATGATGCGCTCCCGAATCAGAAGCTTTGCCCGTGCATCTAGTTCGGCAATGGTCTTTCGTTTAGAATGATCAACGCCGCGCAACTGTACTGTATCCATCTCCAGCACAGCATTTTCTTCGAGATATGCCTCTGTGACCGGATCGATCACACGATTTGCCTTTGAGGCACCCGTACCGATATGCTTTTCCTCATAAATGACATGGGAATTTTTGCCCATGAAGAAACGATGGATGCCGTTGTGTAGCGTTTCTTCGCCATGTTCTGCATGAATACCACAGCCCGCAACAATGATCACATCTGCGCCTTCGCCCACATAGAAATCATTATATACCAAGTCGTGGAACCCTGTCTGGGTCACACAGGCCGGAATGAACACTTTTTCGCCCTTGGTGCCAGGTAGGATATGGATATCCAGACCGGGGGCGTCTTTTTTCGATTCGATCTTGATATGCGCTGTAGAGTTTCGCTCCGCACACTGGCCATTCGCGCGGATATTATAGGCCGCCCCTTCATAGGTGCCGTCATAACCGGAGACTGTTTTTAACAATTCTTTGAGTTTGGATTCCATTATCGCTTTTCCTCCTTTCCAAGCGGGCAGCGCGCTACCCGTTCGTCTTCCAGCAGCGTGGGAAGGATTTCTTCTCGTTTGCCCTGGGTGCGCACTTTTCCATTGGCAACCACTACGATTTCATCCGCAATGGAAAGAATGCGTTCCTGGTGGGAGATGATGAGCAGCGTCTGTTCCTTCTTTTGCATTTCTTTGAAGGTGTCCACCAGACGTGTAAAACTCCATAGGTCAATGCCAGCCTCTGGTTCATCAAAGATGATGAATTTTCCGCCATGTGCCAGTACACTGGCAATTTCAATGCGCTTCATCTCACCGCCGGACAGTCCTGTGTTGATTTCTCGGTCGGCATATTCCTCTGCACAAAGGCCAACTTTTCCGAGGAGCGTACACATTTCATCAGCATTCATAGGGCTTCCGTTTGCGAGATCCATCATATCTTGTACCGTCATGCCCTTAAATCGAACGGGCTGCTGAAAGGCATAGGAAATGCCTTTTCGTGCACGGTCGGTGACAGAACATTCAGTGATGTCCTCTCCATCGAGTTGGATTTTACCGGAAGTTGGGGTGAGAATCCCGGCAATCAGTTTGGCGAGTGTGGTTTTTCCACCGCCATTGGGGCCGGTAATTACAATCATTTTTTCATCCGGAATGGTTAAATCAATGCCCCGAATCAAGGGCGATCCGTCCGGTAAACTCCATGTAAGTTGTTCTAATTGCAGCATGGCGTTTCCTCCCATTTGTTCATTTGTAATGCAACTTCAAGTTTTAGACGATACCGCATTAAAGGAAGACCTGCCAGTTTGGGAATTATCTATCGAACCTAGCTTGCCATACTACCTTTATGCGGAATTGCCATATGCTGTTCCAGTGGGAAAACCTGTCCAAAGGAACATCTTTATTATACCATATACTCCTAGCAATTATATAGCTTTTTTTTGAATTATTTTTGTACGGAAGAAAATACCAGTAATATAAAATGGAGAAAAAGTACTATTTCATAAATTCATAAGCGTCTGTTTCGCATCTCTTCGCACGTATCTTTTCGGTGCATTTTGCTGGTTTCTGTGTGTAAACTCCTTGCCAGGCAAGAGCCTGCTTGTGGATTTTTGCCTTGAAACCAGTGAAAATGCGCTCGAAAATCTACACACGCCAAGATACGAAAAGGCTCTAAGGGCTTGTCAAACAGAGTAAAATTTGATATACTAATATAAAAGCAACTCTGCGCGAAGGTTGTGCGATGTTGCTTAAAAAGAATTGTGTTTGGTAAAAATAGGACATATATTTGAGACAAAAGATGCAGCATGACAGGAGGTGCCGATATGCGACGAAAATGCAAAAAATTATTTAGTGTATTGACTAGTCGTGTGGTGATTATTGGACTTTTAATTTTTATTCAATTAGTATGGTTTTTGCTCTTGTTTTTTCGCTTGATACAATATGCAAGCTGGATCAATGTAGGCATGATGACATTGAGTGTTTTTATCGAATTGGTGATTATTAATAAAAACGGAAATCCCTCCTATAAGATCCTCTGGCTGCTCTTTATTGGCACCCTTCCGGTGCTGGGCGGGCTGATGTATTTGCTTTTTGGGGATAAGCGTCCTTCTAGAAGTATACGTCGGCATTTATATCATGGAAAGCGATCCATCGGACCGCGAATGCCTACCGAGTCGGTTTTGGAAGATATACCGCCCCGTGTGGCAGCAACAGGTGTTTGTCTGGAGAAATGCGGCTTTTCGATGTACCAACACACGCAGGTACAATATTATCCTGTGGCAGATGAGGCGTTTCCGCAGATGATAGAAGATTTGCGTCGCGCTAAGCATTATATCTTTATGGAATATTTTATCATAGCAGATGGCCTGATGTGGGGGACAATCAAACAGATTTTGAAGGAAAAAGCGGCAAGTGGCGTAGAGGTACGCTTTGTATACGATGATTTGGGCAGTATCGGCTGTCTGCCCAAGCATTTCCAAAAGGAGTTGCGGGAAGCTGGTGTTCAGGTTATGGGCTTCAATCCATTTCGCCCGGCTCTGTCAGCTGTTATGAACAACCGAAACCATCGGAAAATCACAGTGATCGACGGCTATATTGGCTATACCGGTGGCTATAACTTGGCAGATGAATATATCAACCATCTAGAGCGATTTGGCCACTGGAAGGATACCGGCGTGCGGTTATATGGAGAAGCGGTGTACAACCTAACACGGATGTGTCTGGAACTGTGGAACGCCTTTCAGGAGACGAACGATCGGACAAAGGACTATCGTCCACATCATTACCATCCGGCACCGTTCCCGTCGGATGGCTTTGTCCAGCCTTATGGTAACTCTCCCTTTGAACGTGAGACACTGGCGCAGGAGGTCTATCTCGACTTGTTGGCACAGGCACAGCGCTATGTCTATATTTTTACACCCTATCTAGCAATTGATGATGAAATGCAGCACGCCCTGTGTGCCGCTGCTAGACGGGGTGTGGATGTGCGTATTGTAACGCCAGGTATTCCGGATAAGCGTGTAGTATATTCGCTGACCCGTTCCTACTATGAAACACTGTTGCGGGCAGGAGTGCGTATTTATGAGTATACGCCTGGCTTTCTCCACGCCAAAAGCTATCTGGTGGATGACCAGATTGGCATTGTCGGAACCATTAACATGGACTATCGCAGTTTATATCTGCATATGGAGTGCGCTGTGCTGTTGGTACAGTGTCAGGCATTGCATCAGCTAAAGTTAGATTATATTGTCACTTTTGAAAAAAGCCGTCGTGTCACCATTAAGGATTGCAAAAAACGCCGCCGAAGCCGCCTATGGCAGGCAATTCTGCGCACCATCAGTCCGCTGCTATAGAGTGTTTATAGGCGCATGTGTAAAAGATATGCACAATGCCTTTTTACATCGGAAATCTAAGCACGCCAAGATATGAAATGTGTTTTAAGGCGATACCGCATAAAGATTGTGTGTCAGATGCGCCGACAGATTTTTCGTCAGATGAAACAAAAAGCAAAGCCAATACTTTGTGTATTGGCGAGTATTTTTGTGAAATATGACGGAAATGTGCAAGTAGATGGCATGCAAAGCTGTCAGGCGGTCTTTGTGCGGTGTTGTCTTAAAACATACTCATAAATCCAATGGCTTTTCCGAGAATGTGGATGTAGTCTAGCTCTTCCCGCATATAGACCAGTGGGGGATAAGCGGGATTTTCTGCCACCAGTTGTAGCCGGGCATTTTTTGGGTCGTAGTAGACACGCTTCAATGTTGCCTCTTCATCAATGATGACGGCGGCGATTTCTCCGTTGTCCACCATTGGCTGTTTCCGAATAAATACTGTATCGCCGTCAAAAATGCGAGCTCCAATCATGCTGTCGCCTTTGGCAATCAGGCAAAAGTCTGCGTGGATGTCTGCATCCGCTGTGATAAAGGCATCCTTGTCTTCTTGGGCGAAAATGGGGGTGCCGCAGGCAATTTCGCCTAACACTGGGAACTTCCGTAGATGGATGGGACGCAGATTGGGATATTTTTCAAAGGCGACCGGCTGGATCGGCGTGTCATCATAGCCTAAAAGCCACGCTTCCTTTACGTCAAGTGCCTGAGCGATTTGCTGCAGTTTGGCACGTTTGGGCAAAAAAGCACCGGAGCAGTACTGACTCATCGTTGAACGTGAAATGCCAGTCTTGGCGCAGAGTTCTGCCTGCGTTATGTGTGCCTTTTGCATGGCGCTTCGCAGCCGTTGGGTGAAATGTTCCAAAATAAAAACCCTCCTGTCAAATAAATGGTCAACTGCATTATACCATGGGCGGACAAAAAAGGCAAGGGGGTATATCAATTCTTGCATTTTTCTATCAATAGCCATGTGGTTGTGTCATCACCGCATGGCTATATGTATGCAGTGGTATAAAAAATGGCGGCGGATATATGGGCGTGCCAGCCAACCTTTCCGGAGAAATTTGTGAAAAGTGTCAGGAACATCCGGTGGGTTGTTCATATAAAATTTTCGATTGTATCTTGAAAAATTAGGCGGGTTATGTTATAATGTGATAGATAGTATATCATGTTGTCATTTTTGGGCGGGGCATCACAAGGGGCTTTGCATGAGAATCATGATTTTCTGTCGCACATTTGTGTTCGGAAAGGGTAAATCGATGTCAAAAAAGACTGTACGCTTTGTGTAGAGGCGGTGGTTTTTGCGTGCTCGCTTTCTCGGGCGGGGTAAAAGCTGCCGCGCACCTGTGTAGTGCTGCGATGCTAGTGGCTAGGATTGCGGATAAGCAGAAAACCCAAGTTGGTTCGCAGCGGACGTGGGCAGCTTTTTTGCCGGACACAATTGCTGGGGCAATATTTTTTGTACAGTTTCTGTGCATTGGTGGATGGACAAAAGCTGCCAGGCACACTTTGTACGGTGTTGTCCAAGGGGAATATGAGGAGCATTCCTGCTGTTCCCGCAAAAATTTATCAAAATAGGAGAGATGAACATGGAGTATCGCATTGAGCATGACTCGATGGGGGAAGTAAAGGTACCGGCGGATAAGTATTGGGCAGCCCAGACACAGCGCAGCCACGAGAACTTTCTGATTGGTGTGGGCATTGAAACTATGCCCAGAGAGATCACACACGCATTCGGTATCCTGAAAAAAGCCGCAGCGATGGCAAACCATGCACTTCGCCCAGAGCGTATGACAGAAGAAAAATGCAGTGCCATTTCCCAGGCTTGTGATGAAGTGATCTCTGGCAGCTTGAATGACCACTTCCCACTGGTGGTATGGCAGACCGGAAGCGGTACACAGTCCAACATGAACACCAATGAAGTCATCGCCAATCGAGGCAATGAGATCGCTGGGAAGAAGCTGCTGCACCCGAATGATGATGTTAATATGAGTCAATCTTCAAACGATACCTTCCCAACAGCCATGCACATTTCTGCGGTGCTGGCGGTAGAGGATAAGGTGCTGCCTGCCATTGACGAATTGGTGGCTACCTTCCACCGCTTGGAGGAGGAACACAAGGGTGTTGTAAAAAGCGGCAGAACGCACTTGCAAGACGCTACACCAATCCAGTTTTCTCAGGAAATCAGCGGTTGGCGCACCTCACTCGAGCGTGATCGCGAGATGCTCGTTTCTGCGCTGCCGTACCTCAAGACACTGGCACTGGGCGGCACAGCGGTCGGTACTGGGTTGAATGCGCCAGCAGGATTTGCCGAGGAAGTGGCGAAGGCCGTTTCGGAACTGACTGGAAAGGACTTTGTTACAGCTTCGAACAAGTTTCATGCACTGACTAGCAAGGATGAGATGGTGTTCGCGCATGGTGCACTCAAAGCACTGGCAGCGGATATGATGAAAATTGCCAACGATGTGCGCTGGCTGGCGAGCGGTCCGAGAGACGGTCTGGGTGAGATCACCATTCCGGAAAATGAACCGGGCTCCTCGATTATGCCGGGAAAAGTAAATCCGACCCAGTGCGAACAGGTAACCATGGTGGCTGTCCAGGTGATGGGCAACGATGTCGCTGTGGGGATGGCGGCTTCTCAGGGCAACTTTGAGCTGAATGTGTTCATGCCGGTGCTCGCTTATAACTTTCTCCAGTCTGCCCGTCTACTGGCAGAGTCCATCGTCTCCTTTAATAAGAATTGTGCTGTGGGTATTTGTGCCAATCGGGAAAAAATGCACCATAATCTGCACAATTCGTTGATGCTGGTTACAGCACTCAACCCGTATATCGGCTATGAGAATGCAGCTAAAACGGCAAAGAAGGCATTCCATGACAATATCACATTGAAGGAAGCCTGCGTAGAACTGGGCTTTCTCACAGCAGAGCGGTTTGACGAAGTGTTCCATCCGGAACAGATGGTCTGAACCAGCGTGTGTTCCCATAAAATAGCTGTGTAGGTTCCTTGAAAAGAACGCGCGGATGTGTATATGGGAATCGAT
>CASDUD010000046.1 GCA_949283725.1 uncultured Ruminococcus sp. | reverse complement strand
TTGGGCTTTCCGTTTACCATAGCACCAACGACAACAAGTGGTGTGGGATACAGCGCGAGTGTGTTTCCGATGTTCTTTTTCATGATAAAAACCTCCTAAAAATAATCTTTATGGCAACATCATGTAAGAGCTTGTTTCGCATCTTGGCGTGCGTAGATTTTCGAGGGCATTTTCGCTAGTTTCAAGGCAGGAATCCGCAGGCAGGCTGTCACCTGCCAAATCTTTTTCACGCAGGATGCGTGAAATTTTGCCGAAAAGCTGCCGTGGCATTTTGTGAAAACGGATTCTTAGTGTCAACACGATCTAGACCACAATCGATGTGTTCTCACTTACAAGTGCATACAGTTCCTCTGGCAGAGCACCGCTGATGTCCACCGCAGATTCTACCGTTCTATAGCAGCGAGTAGCGAAACGTCATCTTCTTCATATCAGACCGCCTTTTTGCGTGTTTTTCTTTCTGGTAACTTTCGCAGCAGCAACCCTATATAGTGGGCAATGAAAATAAATCCGCCCATCATAGCCAGATAATCCAGGTAAAACAGCAGAACAGATTCATTGAAATCAAAAAAGACAAAATGGGTTTTTAGCAGCATATAGGTCAAAAGTTCTTTTTGGAAAAATCTCACAGTACCATAAATTGCAATGGCCACACCGGCTACGGTCAGAACGATTTTTTGCAGCCGAGAGGACTTACGTAGTTTCAGCGTCTTTCGAGTAATGGCTAGAAACATATTCCAATGCAGTCCCAGATGCAGAGACATCAGCACAAAGCCCCAGTAGGACGATGCCATATGTAAAAGACGCGCAAAGCCCATATGGCCTCGGATAGGTAAAAAGTCGAACACATGGTTTGAAAGCATAATGCCGCTGACCATCAAACCAAGCATGGTCAAAAATACGGACACATCTACAATTAACTGAAAAATGCGCATCGGCGTATATTTGTTCTTGAAAAGGGATTTATACCAATTTGCATTCAACATATGATGCAGGAGAAACAGTAAAAACATCGCCGTGCCCGCCCACTCGTGCAACACGTCGCTCCAGAATTGATATCCCATCAAAAACAGCAGCGCTAGGGTCATTAGGATATCAATGGTGATTTTGATGATTGCTTTGGGTTTCATTGGGTTCACACCTTTCTAAGAGCCTGTTTCGTATTTTGGCGTGCGAAGAGATGTGAAACAGGCAGTGGAATCTGATGAATCGGTAGACGCCTGCTGCACAGATAGATGTTTTTCAGAAGAAAGACTGGCAGGCGCTTAGACTTTTCATATGACTTTGACACTTTTCAAATGCAGCAATTCCATGGGCTTCTCAAGAAACCCAGTTCTAATTATGAGTATACTACATTTTTATTCATATGTAAAATACTTATAATTTATTATAATCCATACTTTTTCCGTATACTGAACTGAAAAAACTGCAATTGTATGATTTCAGCCCAATGTATTGATTTTCAGAAAAAAATACAGTATAATTAGAGCATGTTCAAATAAAATAGATGTGCGGATTTTCGAGCAAAATTTTTCTGTATACAAGGCAGAAATTTGTAGGCAGGCTGCCGTCTAACAAGGATTTTGAACGCAGTAGACGGGAAATTTTGCCGAGAAGACGTGCATATATGTTTATGTGAACACGCTCTAAAATCAACTTGATCGGAAAGAAGGCATTTATCATGGAACTGCGCACACTTCGTTATTTTCTGGCAGCAGCCCAGGAGAAAAATATTACAAAGGCCGCAGATTTGCTTCATGTAACGCAGCCTACCCTGAGTCGTCAGATGATAGAGTTGGAAGAAGAGTTGGGTACGACGCTGATGTTTCGGGGGAAAAACGGGCTAACACTGACGGACGATGGTATCTTTTTTCGCCAGCGTGCAGAAGAAATCGTAGCGCTAGCCGACCGTCTGGAACAGGCTTTTGTGGAAAAAAATACAGATATCAGCGGTGTGATTTCCATTGGTGCGACCGAAGCCATCGGCAGCAGGCTATTTGCCAAACTGATTAAACAATTTTCGGATCAATATCCATTGGTGCGGTTTCAACTATACAACGAAACCGCCGATGATATCAAAGATCGGATGGACAAAGGTCTGATTGATGTGGGGCTATTATTGGAACCGGTGGATACCTCGAAGTACGATTTTATCCGACTTTCGCAAAAGGAAACCTGGGGCGTGCTGATGCGGGATGATCATCCTCTGGCAGGTCAGGCGTATATACAACCAGAAAAAATCACCGAATACCCGTTGATTCTTCCCATGCGGGAACGGGTACGGGCTGAGATTCTGAACTGGCTGAAACAAGAGGAAAAGGAACTGAACATTCCGCTCAGTTATACGCTGTTGTCGAACGCTGTATTGCTTGTGGAGGAAGGTCTGGGCTGTGCCTTTTGTTTGGATGGTGCGCTGGCCATTCACAGCAGCCCGAATTTGAGGTTTATCCCTATCTATCCGGAACATACTACACGCAGCGTTTTGGCGTGGAAGAAAAAACATCTGTTTTCTCCAGCAATTTCGCTGTTTATTCAGGAGATTAATATGCTGCGGGCAAGGGCAGATATATAAGAGAACTGTACGGCAGCAGTCCCTTCGGTAGATCCATACGAAAAATGTATACATAAAGATAAGAGATAAGTATTAGACATTACAGCATATTTATTTTATAATAAAAAAAGTAGAAGCATGGCACAAAAAGTATATGCAAAAAATTTTAATAGGAGTGGAAGTGATCTGCATGAAAAAAATGACAACTCTCTTTTTGGCAGCGGTGTTGTTTTCATCTCTCTCAGCGTGCGGTGCAGAAGGATCCCAAAACAGCCGATTTTCCGGCTCAACAGAAAGCAATATTGCGAGCGCTGAACAGGAAACGCAAAACACGATCTCTGTGCAGACAGAAACGGCTGTGCCGGGATCGACAGATGCCCAAGGGGAACAGCGCAGTAATATTCTAGTCGCCTATTTCTCCTGGGCGGACAATGCGGTGCTTGCGGACGATGTGGACGCAGTTTCTTCGCCAAGCGTGATTCCGCCGGGAAATGTACAGCAGCTGGCAAGCTGGGTGCAGGAGGAAACTGACGGCGATCTGTTTTCCATTCGTGTAACTGAGCCATACTCTAGCGACTGGGACGAATGCCTGGAACGGGCGAATCAGGAACGGGGCGATAACGCGCGCCCGGAGCTTGTTGAAAACGTAGATAACCTGGAACAGTATGACACCGTGTTTTTAGGGTATCCCAACTGGTGGTATGGTGTTCCGATGGCGCTGCTGACTTTTCTGGAACAGAACGACCTTTCCGGTAAGCAGGTATACCTGTTCTGCTCTCATGGCACAGGCGGTCTTGCTAACAGCGTGGAACAGATTACAGAGGCAGCTCCTGAAGCGGTGATTTCGGATCATATTTTTGACTGTTATGAGGAAGAAGCGGCTTCCTCTCAGGAAAATATTCAAAGCTGGGTAGAAGATGTGGGATACAGCACAGGAGAAAGCGCGGCCGTACCTGCGGATAGCCTGCAGATCTCCGTACAGTTTGGGGAAAACACGGTCGTTTATGAACTAAACAACGGAACAGCCGCCAATTCTCTTTATGAGCAGCTGCCCCTTACCATCCAGGTGGAGGACTACAGCAACAACGAAAAAATTTTTTATCCACCCCAAACACTGGATACCAGTGATTCTCCACTGGCACAAACGGGGGCAGGAACACTTGCGTATTATGCGCCATGGGGTGATGTGGTGTTCTTTTACGATGACTATCATGAGAATCCGTCTTTGTTTGAGTTGGGCCATGTCCTCTCTGGCAGTGAGTTGATCCGTGATATGTCCGGAACGATTACTATTACGGCAGTAGAATAGCGTACAAAATACAAAAAAATCTTATCCGGATCAAAATACGATTATACCAATTCAAATCCTTTTAGTAATATCACACAAAATCGCCTGACGAATTTTCGCGACGGCAATGAAATTTATGGTACTGGAACAGGGCGCATTGTCTGGCAAGTACGATAAAAAACATTCGTTTCCAGCAGACTCTAACAAAGGCGCAGTATATAACCCCATGCTACCGCAACTAGAAAAGCTGAATGCTGGATTAAGAGAAATTACCGATCGACATGGTGGTACTGTTGCGCAGCTGCCTATCGTCTGGGCAATCGTCAAAGGGACCTTGCCCATTATCGGCGTGACCAAAGTGTACCAGATGAGTATGCTGTCAAAGCTGCGGATCTGAAGTTGACCGAAGAAGAGATCAAAACCATGAAACGTCTGGCCGAAGAAACGCCGCTGAATGTGATTCGCGGTTGAGAAAAGGAAATGCGATAAGGAACTATACATTATGAAAATTATTATCTTAGAAGGAAGTCCCAACAAAAATGGCTCTTCCAATCTATTGGCAGATTGTTTCCGGCAAGGTGCGGTGGAAGTAGGCCACACCGTAGAAATCATTGACGCTGCCCACACTGATCTGCATCCTTGCATCGGTTGCATTCGCTGTGGATATGAGGGTCCATGCGTACAGAAAGATGCAATGGAGCAAATCCGCCCAAAAATTTTGGATGCAGATATGCTGGTATTTGTCACGCCATTGTATTATTATGGCATATCCGCCCAGCTGAAGATCTTGATCGATCGCTTTTGCGCCTTTAATTCCAGCCTTCAGCGCAAACACATGAAATCGGCTTTGTTGGCGGTCGCCTGGAATAGCGATAACTGGACCTTTGAAGCATTGGAGGCACACTACAAGACGCTGGTGCGATATCTGAATCTGACAGACATGGGGATGGTACTTGGTACTGGCTGCGGCACGCCTTCCATGACGCAGCATTCGGAGTTTCCCCAACAGGCGTATCAGCTGGGAAATCGACTGAAGTAAAGGGATTCCGATGAAATCGGGCTCAGCGGCCTTATAGCAACACCGCACAAAGAGTACCTGGCGGCTTTATGCAGTGTTGCCTTATATATCAGTTGGTGATTCTGAATATATAGGATTTAAAATCTTCTACACCATACCACAATCCTAAGTGAAAGAGAGGAACTTTTATGAAACAACATCGTACCATCGGACAGCACATAAAAATGCTGACACTTTCCGCCCTTTTTTTGGCGATTGGACTGATTCTCCCATTTTTCACAGGTCAGATCCCCCAGATTGGCAATCTTCTTTTACCGATGCACATTCCCGTTTTTCTATGCGGTCTGATTTGCGGCTGGCAGTATGGCGCAGTGGTTGGCTTTGTACTGCCACTATTTCGATCGCTTTTATTCGGTATGCCGATTTTGTTCCCCACAGCAAGTGCCATGGCCTTTGAACTGATGACATACGGCTTTGTGGCAGGTTTTCTCTACAGTCGTTCTAAGTGGCAGTGTATTCGTGCGCTGTATCGCTGTCTTATTATCGCCATGCTTGCCGGACGAGCTGTGTGGGGTATAGTACAGTCTATCCAGTTGGGTGTGGCAGGGCAAACTTTTACCCTTTCTATATTCATGACTAGTGCATTTCTCCAGGCGATTCCTGGCATTCTCCTCCAGCTGATCCTCATCCCTGCTGTTATGGTGACGCTTAACCGCACTGGGCTGGTGCCGTTTCGGAAGATGCAGACAGCCGCTACTTCCGGAGGATCTCGCTCATGACAAATTTCATCTATGATGTCATGCAAAACGCTATACAATCTCTTCTCTCGACAGAAACGCCATGGATTGCAGCTATAGACGGGCGCTGCTGTGCCGGAAAGACAACGGCTGCTGCCATATTACAACAGCGTTTGGACTGTAATGTGATTCACATGGATGATTTCTTTCTTCGTCCAACGCAGCGCACTGTAAAGCGGCTGGCAGAGCCGGGCGGGAATGTTGACTGGGAGCGATTTCAAGAAGAAGTGCTGGTGCCTTTCGCACTTGGAAAGCCCTTTTCTTACCGTCCATTTGACTGCTATACCATGGATTTTAAGGCGCCTGTCTGGATACAGCCGAAACAACTCACGATTGTAGAAGGAAGTTATAGCTGCCATCCACAATTATGGGATGCCTACCGCCTTCATATTTTCCTCACAGTTTCTCCGAAAGAGCAGCTGTGCCGCATCCAGCAACGCAATGGCGCAATGCAGGTGGAAGCCTTTAAAAAACGGTGGATTCCACTGGAAGAGCGTTATTTTCAAGCGTTTTCTGTTGCACAACGGTGTGAGATCGTGCTAGATTGTACAGAAGGCAACGCCATTCAAAGATCGTCTATCGATTTTGCAGCCATCTAACTAGGGCTTGTTTGAAAAATCCATACATTCGTAAAATGCCCATAAACCGCCGTCTGCGTCGTCGAAAATCCTTGCCAGGCGAAAACCTGCCTGCGGAGTTTCTCCTAGCATTCAGCAATTTCTGAGCATTTTTCCGAACATAGCAATTTTTCAAACAATTCCTAAGCAAAAGCAATGATTTCATTCTAAATAACAAAAAGCGGCTTGCTTTCTTTCAGCAAGCCGCTTTTTTGGATGGCAAAATACCAAATCTCTTAGAATTTGTTCTCATAGAGCCCCCAGATTTTCGAGCCAATTTTTTCGGATGCAAGGCAGAAATCTGCAGACATCCGGGAAAATTGACCGGATGGGAGCGGACTCTATGAGAACAAATTCTTATTTATATGTCCCGATTCTGACGGCGATTTTTCGCTGTACCAACCAGTAGCATCAATGCCTCGGTAAACAACCCTAGTGCAATGGTTGCCGCCGCTTGCTCAGTCCAAAAGAGCAGGGCAAGCAGACTGGCAGCCGTCTCTACCAACAGCACGATTCGGGTACGCTTTCGATACACACGCCATTCTGCCTCATCCAGCGGTCTATTGCTTGTTTCCACAGGCGCTAGCCACCAAATGACTCCCCCTGCCGTACCGAGCAGAAGAATAGAAACCAGGGGATGTATCGGAATCCACCGGATGACTGCCAGCAAAATGGCAATCATAAGGGTAGAGTTTACATAACAGCGAAGCGGACTATCGGCATGATGACCACCCGCACTGAGTCGGATGGGAATATATGCCGCATTCAGAAGGAGGCAGAGAAGCAACGATTGAAATAAAATGCCCAGCAGAATTGTAGTGATTATATTTAGCAGCAACATTGCCAACTGAAAAAATCCGTACACATACACATCTGCATCTGTTTCAGAGACAATACCAGCACGCACTAATTTCTCTGCAAATTTTTCAGATAACCGTTTCAACATCAGAATTTCCACATCTTTCGTACAGACGCCGGCATCTTCGACGTATTGTTCCACTCAGAACAGGGTATAATTTCCAATAGAGCAAGGGCTTTCTCTATTACAAGCTTTTTTTGTTCTACTCGAATTTTCCACATATTTTGTTCCTCCACGTGTGCTTTTTCTCTATAAAGGCCAATGTATTTGTATGATGTGTGATTGGATGTGCAATTAAGAGAAAACGAACATCTTGTTCTCCCTTTGCAGTACCACACAAAGTGCTTTAAACTGCCTATATGTATGGATCAGTCCGGTACTATCAAAAAATCAGTGACAATAAAAAGTGATAGAAACACAAAACTGTGTTATGTCACGTTGAATATGCATTACACCGCCATATGTTTTCACTGCTTTTTCAACATTTGATAAGCCAATTCCGGAATAATTGCTTTTGGCGGAATGACAAAAATGATTGATATATGATTGTGCCGCCTGACAAGTATTGGTTATCCGCAAAACGATCAACCCCATTTGCTTTCGAAGGACCACACGAATTTTTCGATGAGATCTTGGAATTTCCAAACAAGCCTCGATGGCATTATCCAGCAGATTTGAAAAAATGGTTGTCATATCCATATCGGAAATAAAAGATAGGGGAAAATCGTCAATACACAGATCTAATGCAATATTTTCCTTTTCGCATCGATCGGAAGCTGTATTTAAAATGATTTCCAAAATTGCATTTTGATTTTGCAAGGCAGGACGCAAGCGATTAGCATCTTTTGCCAAATCAGATAAATAAGCAGCCGCTTGGTCATTTTGACTGGTTGCCATCAATGCGCATAAGGCAGCAATATGTCGGTGAATATCATGCGAAATCTCACATGTTGCCTGGTATTTTTCGTGTAGTTCCTGATACATTTGCAACTGCATCTGTTCCTGTTGCTTCATCAAATGTAATTTTTGCATATTCTCTCTCGTCCATGAAATTTTGTGAAAGATATACATAATATAGATATCCAGCAGCATAAAACCGGACATCATCAAAATCAGAAATCTGCCGCTCATATGATCCTGTACTGCCGCAGAAATGCAGGCAAACAATGCTGTCTGAAACAGAAGCAGCAAGATGCAGAACAATATCTCATGCCACTTCACCTGAATGTTCTCATTTTTTCGAATAAGGAGTGCTGTAATTCTTGAGAAGAACAACTGCATCATCCAGTTCCATATATGGTGATGCCATACCAGGTCGGTAGTACCGAGTGTTTCCGTAATAGTATGCTGATAGAAGGCAGATACAACGAGTACGCCCAGCGCATCAGACACAAGCGCAATCATAGTAAACACGAAGGAATACAACAGTGCTGTTTTTGTAGCACATTGATACAAAATCCACACCACGGAAAAGCATACCAGCCAGATGGTAATCAGATTCAGCGGGGCTATACGCAGCCACAGCAGGACCATTTTCAGTACAATAATAACTACAATCATAAGCATTCGAATGATTGTATGGTCTTGTTTGAGTGCATACTTATGAAAAAGCATCAGAAAGCATAGTACAGCCGTCAGTATTGTTGTCACACAATCCAGCACATACTGCACGAGCATCATACCTCCTCAGAAATATAGCGATTCACTGCTTCCATCACATCCATATATCTTCTTCTGGAGATCAATATCAAATCGCCATTTTCCATCACCAATTTTTTATTCTTCCCATCGATCTCCTTCACATAATGCAAATTCACAATAAAGCTTTGGTTGGGCATGACGAAATAGTCAGCATTCAATGCGTTATAAACATGCATAATGCTATCTTTTACGAGATAGGATTCTGTTTTCATAACTACCTTAACGGTACGGTTGTCGAAATAATGAAAATATAAAATATCATCCACGATAACCTGAAATCGGCGATTATCCACGGTATGTATTGAATATGTTTTCTTAGATCTTTTTTCGAGTGTCGTATTGATATAGGTTAAATAATCTTCCAAATTGGTTCGGAGTGCCGCTTCGGAGACAGGCTTCACCAGAAATGCAAAAGGATGAATGGTCATACTTTTTTGAATATAATCCTGATAGGAAGTGATAAAAAACAGCACGGCGGATTTATCATTCACACGCAGCCGCTGTGCAGTTTCAATCCCATTCAGTTTACGCATTTGAATATCCAGAAAAATCAAATGATGTGTACCAGTGTCCGCAAGCAATTTTTCTCCACTTGTATAGGTATCCACCGAAATTTTCAGACCTTTTTCTTTGAAAAAAGCTTCTACAATTTGATGCACTGCTCGAATCTGCTCTATCTCGTCATCTACAATTGCAATTCGAATCACGTTGGCACTCTCCTCGATATCTCTAGCATAACTTATTATACCACAAATTTTTTCGACTTCAATTATCTTCTCATAACGTGAAGATGAATTTTTTGTAACGGAAAATTTATGAAAATTGCCGCCTATGTAGCAGCCAAGCAGCAGAACAGAATTAAGGTGCATGATTCATTTTTTGAATGATGGCGCTGATCTTTTCAAAACAAGGAAGCAAAGTATAGGAGCTTGGAAGAAAAGCGGGAACAGATAAATTCGGTATTTTACTTGGTAAAAACAGGATGTCAATGGAGGCACCTGCCAAAAGATTTTCCTAAGTGGAAAACGGCATAGCTTCTATAGAAGAGCTTGCTTGAATGGGTTATGGGATAAAACATAGAAAGCACTGGTCAAAAAGGTACGTTTGGCAAGAGGCAAAAATGAAGCCCTGAGCTATGTTTTGATTGATTTACAAAGTGAAAAGACAACGTTATTAAATGAAAGACGAAGATATGACGGAGAAAAAAAGAAAAAAGGACGAAAGACGACATATAGTGATAGATGCAATGGGGGAATCTGCTTTGTATGTATGAGTTCATGCTGGTAATATTCACGATACCAAGGGTGGAGTATATACTTTTGAAAAATTTTTATATCGCTATTCCACAATGGTCCGGGCGCTTGTCAAAGGACTCTGAATTCAAAACTTTTTATCAGGAAATTAGATGTATCATTCTCAATT
>CASDUD010000045.1 GCA_949283725.1 uncultured Ruminococcus sp. | reverse complement strand
TAGTTCGCCCCCATTTTTTACACCATCCGACTGCATTCGATAGATGGCTGCCGTAGGGGAGGCCGTATCCGTAAATCGACGCAGCACCAATAGTTCCGTACCCGTCTCACCGTCGAGATCTGCCACATCAAAGAGTGTATAAGGGGTCTGGAAAATTTCCGCAAAGTCCGCTTCGGCATAGTCATAGACGGTCAAGAGTTTATCCGACTGATCCACGCCGCTATAGCCCACAAAAATCTGGTTGCGAGTATTCGTTCCCAGCGGACAAATGAGAATACGCTCCACCTCCGTCCCGGCGGCGGGACGGTCAAAGACCGACATCCACGCCCCGTCCACCTGATCCAGTACGCTCAGACGCAAGCCATTTTCGGCGGCGGTGAGGCTGGTCTTTTTGTAGAAAACGAGTGCCTCGTCCTCGCCGTCATCATCGAGATCCATCACCGTAAAGGCGGACAGGTTCGTCCCCGTCCGGGGATATTGCAAGGTAATACCGCTGCCCACAGCATCCTGAAGCGCCAGATAAATCTGTTCTTGTTCCTCGCTCAGCTGGGGCGGTTGAAGCAGGGTATCGACCGACCCCAGCGGCTGGCAGCCGGTCAGCAGCCCGATGACGCAAAATAGACAAAATGCGGCCGACAGCCCCCGCCGCCGCCGCATACGCCATACGCTATGCCAGACACCGCACAACCGCCCAGCCAGCTTTGCACGGAATTGTCCTCTCATTTTTTGCCGTTCAATCATTTTGTCCGTTCACACAGCGGCACATAGGCTCTCGGTTTGGCGATCGCCTTATAAGCTGGACGAATAATACGCTTACCAGTGAGAATCTCCTCCATCCGGTGTGCCGACCAGCCCACTATACGGGCAACGGCAAACAGCGGCGTAAACAATTCGTCCGGAATGCCTAGCATCCGATAGACCAGCCCGGAGTACATATCCACATTGGCACAGACGGTCTTATCAATGCCCCGCACCGACTGCATCAGTTCCGGCGTCAGCCGTTCTATCAGGTCGAGCAGTCGGAATTCCCGTTCGATTTCCTTCCCCGCCGCCAATGCCATCGCCTTACGCTTGAGAATGACAGCTCTCGGGTCAGACAGCGTATAGACTGCATGACCCATGCCATAGATCAGTCCGGAGCCGTCGTTTGCCTCTTTCTTCAGAATCTTTGTGAGATAGTCCGCCACTTCGCCTTCGCTGTCCCAGTGCTGGACGTGTGCCTTGATATCGTCGAGCATCTGGATCACCTTGATATTGGCACCGCCGTGGCGAGGCCCCTTCAAGGAGTTGATGGCAGAAGTATAGGCGGCAAAGGGATCGGTACCCGAAGAAGTCGCCACCCGGCAGGCAAAGGTAGAGTTATTGCCGCCGCCGTGGTCGGCATGGAGCGCCAAAAGCGTATCCAACAGCTGTGCCTCCGCCTTTGTATAAGCTCTATCGCTCCGGATCAGCGAAAGGATGCTCTCGGCAGTGTTTTCCTCCGGCCGCAGCGGGTGCATAATTAAGCTGGCATTGTCATACTTATGCCGTTTCGCTTGATACGCCCCATCCATGAGAATCGGCATCTTCGCAATCAGGTCAAGTGCGATATGCATCTCATCCTCGAGCGTTGTCTCGTCAGTCACATCGGAATAGGAATAGAGCGAGAGAATGCTCCGTGCAAGCTTATTCATAATATTATTCGAGGGGGACTGCATAATGGAGTCCACCAAAAAGCCCGGCGGCAACTCTCGGCGCACACCGAGAGAACGTGTCATCCGTTCAAGATCTTCCGCATCCGGCAGCGTGCCGAACAGCAAGAGGTACGCCACTTCTTCAAACACATAGCGATCCTCTTTTTCGGCATTTTCAATGAGGTCGTTGATGTCATAGCCGCGATAAATCAGCTGGCCGGGAATGGGCTGACGTTCGCCTTCGTTCATGACATAGCCATGTACATTACAAATGGTGGTAATGCCGGCGACCACGCCGGAGCCATCCGGATTACGCAGTCCCCGCTTGACATCAAGCCGTTCATAATACACCGGGTCGATCTTGGAATGTTTCTCCAGATCCATGCATAGATTATGGATGTCCGACGATTCGATACTGGGGTTATAAATCATCTGTGGTGTCATTATACGTTGCCTCCTTTGGTTTTTTCCCCGAAGCATTTCTGCCGACAATCTGTTTGCAAAATTGCCAAGCCTCTCCGGCGGGTACATTGTTACCTTTTATTATACACGAATTCCCCCCATCTGTCAAATCATTTTTGCGGTTCAGTTGTGCCCCGACTCCTCAGTCCGCTACGCTGACAGGCTGAACAGCCCGTCCTCTCTGTTCCTTCAGGACATCTCTCCACCTCGTGGAGAGTCACCTCTTTCAGGGATGCCAGCCTCTAGCTTCTAATCTCTAACCTCTACATACGGGAAGGTGTTGCCTATGAAAAAATATCTCTTGATTCTCGCTGGTTTTACGCTGGTACTCTTTCTGCTGGCGGTGCTGCCTGCCCGGCTGGCTGGTGGCGGTGCCAGACTGCGCTCTACGGCTGTCGCGACGGAGACGACCACCCTATCCAGCGCGGATGACAACCCATCAAATACGCCGGCATCGGACGAATACTGCACCAGCTATACCATGCTGGACATCACCAGCGGTAAGACGGTGGAGATCAGCGTGCGGGACTATCTCATTGGGGCAGTCTGTGCGGAGATGCCTGCCACCTTTGCACCCGAGGCACTCAAGGCGCAGGCAGTTGCCGCCCACACCTATGCCGAACGCCAGCACCAGCTGGAACAGCAAAATCCCACGCCGGAACTAAACGGCGCGGATTTTTCCAACGACAGCACTCGCTATCAGGCGTGCTTCACCGAAAATCAAGCGCGCCTGTACTATGGCGACAGCTTCGAGTTGTATTACCAGAAAATTACCGATGCCGTGGATGCTGTACTACCCTATATTCTCACCTATGACGGTGACCCCATCATCGCTGCTTTCTGTTCCATGTCCTCCGGCACGACAGAAAGCGCCGAGACTGTCTGGGGAACGCAAGTGGCATACCTTGTTCCTGTCGAGAGTGCCGCCGACATGGAAGCCCCCCGCTATCTAGACACCAAAACCTTTTCAGCCGAGCAGCTGCGGTCGGCACTGGAGGAAGCCTTTCCCGATATCACGCTGGGAGACGACCCTACCGCTTGGATCGTCCCCGGCCAGCGCTCCGATGCCGGAACCGTTTGCTCGGTCACCGTGGGTGATATGACCTGCACTGGTCAGACACTGCGCCAGGCATTGGATTTGCGCTCAGCGGATTTTTCCTTCGAATGGGACGGGACAAATTGCTGCTTCACCACAAAAGGCTATGGTCACGGCGTAGGTATGAGCCAGTATGGTGCCAACGCCATGGCGCAGGACGGCGGCAGCTGGGAAGAGATTCTCGCCCACTATTACCCCAACACTCAACTGGTACAGGCGGCAGGCTTGAAATCCACCTAAAGAAACCCTGTATAAAGGCAATACCGCACCATGAGCGCCTAGCGGCTTTGTGTGGTGTTGCTTTTATATAGTTTTCCACAATTCTTTCCACTTTTCAACTAGTTTATATGTGTAAAAAATATAAAACACATACAAACTTCAGAGATATCATGTATATTTTTGAATGATGTATAGTTTTTTGTGAAACTTTTATATTCTCCCGCAAAAAAAGAAAGTTTCCCTTGAATTCACATAACAAAAATGCTATAATAGGGAAAAAATGGGAAGATAGGGTAATCCCGCACAAAGATCGTGTGGTGTTCCCACAGTATGCGCTGTATGCAGCCGGTCATATGTACTGCCAAATGGTTTTCACATCGGACTTGCCCCGCATGACACTGTACAGAAAGGAAAAGAGGAGACACATGAAAATATCCACAAGAGGACGATATGCACTACGGTTTATGCTGGATTTGGCAAAGTACAGCAGTGTATCCACATTTATTTCATTACAGGAGATTGCCGGTCGGCAGGAGATCTCGAAAAAATACTTAGAACAAATTGTACCCATGCTGAACAAGGCGGGGAGGCTGGTGGCCAATCGGGGGTATCTAGGCGGCTATCGACTGGTGCGTCAGCCGGCGGAATATACGGTGGGGGAGATTCTCCGGGTAACGGAGGGCAATCTGGCGTGTGTCCCCTGTGTTTTTCCGGAAGAGTATCCCTGTACCCGCCAGGACGGCTGTGAGATGCATCAGGTCTGGCATGGTTTATACCATGTTATTACGGACTATCTCGACCACCTGACCTTACAGAATATCCTCGATCAGAACAGTCTTTCTACATTGGACTGAGGACAAGTGCGGTGCCTAGTGCCCCAAAAATTTGTCAAAACTCCAGACAGGGGAAACGGACGCATGACCGTTTCCCCTGTTTTTTCTTAGCACTTGTTTTATATCTTGGCGTGCGGAGAGATGCGAAACAGGCGCTTAAATGCGTATGAAAACGTTTAAAAGATTGTTCTCATTCTGCATCGAGATCACCGCCAAGTGTAGCATCATCCTCTGAAAGGATATACCAGCCTTCCCCGATTTTTCCGAGGGTGGGATAGACCGTTTGTGTATCGGAGCCAGCACTACCTTGGAACTGCAATTCCACTTCCAGTGTTACTGCTTCAGAAATGGCCATGGCATCACTGCCCATCATTTCCTCCATATCCGCATTCCACTCGTCTAGTCCTTCCTGACCCTGTTCCGAAAGTCCTTGAATTTGAAATGTCAGCGTCACATCCTCGCCATAGACATCCCGCCATTCCTCTAGTGTGTTTTCACAGCCCGCTGCGAAGTCCTCGATGACCTCTTCCTCCGTCTTATCATACGTTTCGAGGTAATAGGTCCAATACGCCGGGGGGGCCATAACCTGAGACATCGTTTGGCCGTCCGCCGCCAGAATGGCCGTATAATAGCGACTGATGACGGTTTCATAACTGCCATCCTGCACCTGCTGGTCGGTCTGAGCCTGTTCCCGTTGGGTTTGTACCCCAAAATATACACCCACGCCGAGGAGTACCACCGCCCCGAGGATCAGCCCGATGCCGAGATATCGGCGTGTACGCCGCTGTTTTTCTTGCTGTTTCTGCGCCGCCGCATGGCTGCGCATGGTCTTTTTGCCCATGTATTTTCCTTTCTCCATATTGGCTTGTCCTGCCTCTTTTTATGGAAATGAGCGGCATATTACCACACATTATATCCATCATTCTGCACGACAAAGTCGATGTCCTCCATTGCTTCTATACAGCACCACTTTGCGCCGATCTTCACGAACGTTGCCTCTTCTGCCGCCTTGCTGCCGCCGTCATCAATGGTAATGCGCACCTGCCGTGCCGCCCGAATTTCCACATCGATGCCATAGCTGGTTTGCAGCGTGTCCGAAAGGCTTTCGCAGTCTGCTTCGCTCAGTTCTGTAACCGCACCAATTTCATAGGACATACTGCCTTGTGCGCCATAATTCTCGTTCCAATAGGTGAAATAGTCGCCGAGCATATCCTTTACATCCCGGCGCGTGGTATCATATGTATCCTCCAGATAGTCCATATAGGCATCGGGGATGAGCGACACATACATACTGCCGTTGCACCAATCCACGCCCTTGACGTATCGAAAGACCGCCAGCTTATAGCCACCGAAAAAGATGCCATACAGCACACCGAGTAGCACCAGTACCGCTGCAATGCCCGACAGCCAGTAGATACGCCGCCGCCGGAACCGCCGCTCCTGCTGTGCCTGTTGCTGGGCACGGGGATCCTCCACATGGGCACCCCTCGCCCCATCTTCCGCCCGGGCAGACAGAAAGGGCAGGGAAGTGCCGCCGAGAGATTTCGCCGGGGTCGATTCCTCCGCATCCGGATTCTCTGCCGACGGGTCGATGCCGGACGACATAGCTGATGCAGATTCGGGGACGGTTTGGCGTTTCTCTTCCGTCTCCGGAGTTTTTCGGGGCAGAATGGCACCGCAGTCCGGGCAGATCACCGCCCGTTCCGGGATCTCACATCCACATTTTTCGCAATTCATATGCCTTGTCTCCTTTTCTCAGAAATGACCCCTTTTTGACCGCAGGATATGGTATATTTTCGTGTATGCATACAAAACAAGCCGTAAAACGCATCGAAAAGGCGCGTGGGAAGGGATACGAAACCGGTGCTCACTGTGTCAAATACCAGCCAAAATTCTGCACGCCGCTGTCATACTGATACATCACATCATAGACATACCACACACCATCGATTTTTGTCATCGTAACAACATAGTTGTCACAAGTCGTTCCCTCCACCGTGAAGGAAACGGCTACATTCACCATCTCCTCTGCGGCGATGCCATAATCCACCAATACTGTATTAAAACTATCCAGGACCGACTGCTCATAAGTCTCGCTGCCCAGGAACGTGATATCCGTACAATCCGATCCGGCGGGGCTGGACAGCCCCAGTGCTGTTTCGCAGACCGTCGAAAGCTGCTGTTCCAAACAGGCATTTGCCAAGAAAACATCGCACCCCATATCCTCCAAAAGCAGCCACCAGCCCGACGGTACCATCGCCTGCATGGCGTTCACATCCTGCCGCACCAATGCGTTGAGATAATCCTCCACCGGTGCCTGGAAGTCTGTCTGATAGAGCATTTCCTGCAAAAAGCCGCCCTGCCGCATGGCCTCTACATCGTCCAGCACATTCAGACAGCACCACTGATCCTCCGACTGCACAAAGCGCATATCACAGCGGTATGTGTCCGTCTGTTCGGGCGTCACAATCTCCAGCAGTACTTCATACCGCATAAAACTGTGGAAATCAAAACCATACGTTTCCGCATCCTGCCAGATGACACGCGGCGCATTCTCGATGTCGTTTGCGGCACGGTAGCTGTAATCCCGCCATTCCACCGTCATCTCGCCGCCCATGGTTTCCCGCTGATCCTCTAAATAGGCCGTCAGCGCCAGCGGCAGAGTTTCCTCGGCAATATTTTCCGCCGCGCAAATGTGTTCTACCGCCGCTTCCGGCAGCATCTCCACCAGTGCCTGCCCGTCACAGCTGGTCACCGCATCCCAATAACGGCGTGTCAGAGCGTCTGCCTCCCGGGTCATTATTTGGATTATGCCCAAAACGATGACCACAAATATCGTCACCAGAACCAGCAGGCTGGGCAGCACGATCAGCAAAATTTTCAACCAAAGGGGCATCTTTTTCCGAGGCTTTTTGGGGGCTTGCAGGGTGCTCATATCGCCCATATTCGGTACGCCGTTCTGAACCGGTTCGTTCCACATCTGTTGCTCCATCTTCTCTATAATCCTTTCTCTCCCCTTGAGGACCTGTCTTGACAAGATGCCACGGCAGCTTTTTGCCCTGCATCCCTCAAAATGGGCGCAAAAATCCACGCACATTTCCCCATAAGACAGATTCCGCTATGCAATACCACGATTTACGCTTCCATTTTATGCCCGCACTTGGTGCAGAAACGATTTTCCGCCGGCACAAACGACCCACAGGTTGGACAGGTGCCGCCCGCCGGCTCAGCGGATACGGCTGGCTCTTCCACTGGAACTGCTGTGTCTGCTGCCATCGGTTCTGCGGAGGTCTGGGACGCAGGCGTTTCTTCCATCGCCTGCCCACACGTGGTGCAAAAACGATTCTCCGGCGGCACGACTGCGTTGCACACTGGACAGCGGCGCACATCGACAGACACCGCTTCTTCCGAAACAGCCGTATGCGTGTCTACCGTCTCCTCCGATGCGGTCGATGCCTGGGGCGCTTCATATACGGATTCTGCCGCTGACGGCTCCGGCGCTGTCACCGGAACAGGCTCTACTGCTGGCACAGGCTCCGGTGCGGGCGCAGGGGCAGGAGCTGCCATCTGCATAGACGCACCGCAATGCATACAAAAGCCGCTTTCCACCGGCACCATCGCCCCACACTTCGGGCAAGGCCGCTGTGCCGGAGCCGCCGTGGGTTCGGACGCCGGAAAAGCCATGCCGCAGCCTGTGCAGAACCGGGCACCTGCCGTCCGGGGCTTTCCGCACTTCGGGCAGATCTGTCCGGCAGCGGCCGCTGCTTCTGCCGCACGCTGTGCCGCCGCCTGTTCCTCCCGTTCCCGGGCGAGCCGCTGTCCCACGGGATTTTCTGCGCCACAGCTGGTGCAGTGCAGGAGTGTCTCGGAAATTTCCGCCCCGCAGTTGGTGCAAAGCACCATATGCTTATTCTTGCGAATCTGCGCCTGATATTCGGTGATCTTGCGCTGGCTCTCAGCGATCGCCGTCAGCTCCTCCTGGAACTCCGGCTCTGCATCGAGCTTATGCAGTTCTACATATTTCTTCCCAATGTTGACATAGGCGGTTTGAATCTTGCGCTCCTCGTCGTTGATTTGGCCATTCAGGCGAATGGTATCGGTAGAGGACTTTGTTTTTTCCACTACAGTACTTGTGGCGTCAGAAATCGCCTTGCCCATCTTATCAAAAAATGACATAGTATGCCTCACTTTCTGGATACCGGAGTATCCGACAGCCGTGCCACTCCGGTGCGGTGAATCTTCTCAGAGTCTGTTGCAAGCATCACTCATAGTATCATTATACTATATTTACAAATTTCTTGCAAGAACTTTTTTGCGAAATGCCAAAAAATTAGACAACACCGCACAAAGAACGCCTAGTGCTCTTTGTACGGTGTTGTCTTATGTATGCTGTATGGTCTGCGCAGGCCGGGACTGGCTGCCGATGGGGATGCGCACCCGATATTCGATATAGCTTTCCCGCTGGATCTTCTGCGCATCGGCGGGGATCCCGGCGGCCTGCATTGTCTCAACCGCCTTGGTGATGGTATTCACAAAAATGCGTACATTCTGAAAAACTTTGCTGCGTTTCTGATAGCTGGCACGTTCACGGGCTTTGCCGAGAGCCGCCTCGACGGCGGCTTCCGTCTTTTCCACATTGAGATTCTGCTTCACGACTTTTTCGAGAATGGCCAGCCGTTCCTCCGGCGACGCCAGTCGCAGAAGGGCGCGAGCGTGGCGTTCGGTCAGCCCATAGCGCATGATGATTTCTCGTTCCTCCGGCGTGAGCCGCAAAAGCCGCAGCTTGTTGGCGATGGTACTCTGCGCCTTCCCGAGCCGTGCCGCCGCATCCTCCTGTGTCATGCCATAGTAAGAAATCAACCGTTCGATAGCACTCGCCTCATCAAAAAAAGAGAGATCCTGCCGCTGGATATTCTCCACCAGTGCCATAATGGCGGAGTTGCGCGCGCTGATATCAAGAATAATACAGGGAACGGTATGCAGGCCCGCGAGTTTCGCGGCTCTCAGACGGCGTTCCCCGGCGATGAGTTCATAGTGGTCATCGCTGCGGCGCACAGACAACGGTTGGAGAATGCCGTTTTGCAAAATGCTGTCCGCCAGCGAACGAATGTCCGCAAAATCGAACTCCGTGCGGGGCTGGTGCGGGTTGGGCAGAATGCTGCTGATTTCAATTTCTACGACCCGATTCACGGGCTTTTCTTTGGTAAAGGTCAAAAAACCTGCCATAAGGTTTGCACATCCTTTCTTCGATACAATGGGGAAATAGGTGGTTTTGGGCAATTCGGCAAGCACATCCACATCAGCCGGTGCTGCCCTTCATATCTCCATTGTAGCAAAAGAAATCCATCATTTCCAGCACATTTTCAATGGCTTTTTGGTGTTCATTCGAAAGAAAACGGCAGATATTCCTGAAAGCCGCCCCATTCCCCCGAAATTCCGGCGAGAAACACCACGGAAGCTGTCGGTTTTTGCGAAAAGTTTTTGCGAAATATCGTGCTTTTCCTTGCTTTCCCCTTTTCAGGAAAATTTTTCCGCAAAACATTGCACCCGCCGTATTTGGAAAGTAAAATATTTCCAAAACCGTGGATATGTTCTCAAACCATGCGATGTTTCACGTGAAACATTTTTTCGGAAAAATTGTACAGAAACCTTTACAAGTCCCCAAAATCGTGCTATAATGGAAGAGATATCAATGGCGGTACCGCATCAAGTATGCGGGAATGCCTAAAATTTGACGGATAAATATACCCATTTGGGCGTAAGTGGAGCAAAATGTGCAAAAAGTCATAGGGCATAATGGGTTTCGAGCGTATGTCCAAGCAGGAAAGGAAGAAATTGTGAGTACGGTATATGCAGTAGCGAACCAGAAGGGCGGCGTGGGAAAATCGACGACGGTGGTCAATCTGGGTGCCTATCTGGGCAGCCGTGGAAAACGGGTGCTGTGCGTGGACATCGACCCGCAAGGCAACACCACCACGGGATTCGGCGTGAAAAAAAAGCAGCTCTCTGCCTGCGCCTATGAAGTATTGGTGGGAAAGTGTAGCATCCAAGAAGCAATCGTGCGCACGGCATTTGAGAATGTGAGCCTGCTCCCCGCCCGCAATACACTGGCAGGGGCAGAACTGGAACTGTCTACCATGGAAAATCGCATGAACCGCCTGAAAATGCAGCTGCTGACGGTGAAGCTGGACTATGACTTCATTCTCATCGACTGCCCGCCGGCACTGGGCCTTTTGACCATCAACGGACTGACAGCTGCGGATCTGCTGTTGATTCCGATGCTGGCGGAATTCTATGCGCTGGAAGGACTATCCCAGCTGACAAATACCATCAAGGTTGTGCGCAACAACTATAATCCAAATCTCGACATCGGCGGCATTTTGTTCGTGATGTTTGACCCGCGGCTGAATGTGTCCAAACAAGTGGAACAGGAAGTGGAGAAATACTTTCCCGGAAAGACTTTTCACACCAAGATCCCCCGCAATGTGCGCCTTTCGGAAGCACCCAGCCATGGAAAACCCGTGATGTACTATGACAAACTCTCCAAAGGCGCAGAAGCATATATGCAGCTGGGGCTGGAGATACTCGGCGAAAAGCCTCCGGAGAAAAAACGGCGGCTGCTTTCGTTTGGCAAAAAGAGGGAGCGTGAAAGCGAATGACGATCGGTGGATTGGGCAGCGGGCTGGACTTTCTCTATGATGAAAATGCGGCAGAGGTACAGGTAAAAAAGACACTCCGGGTGTCTGAACTGGAACCCAACCGCAGTCAGCCCAGAAAACAATTCGATGAATCCGCCATTGAAGCACTGGCCGATTCCATCCAGCAGTATGGAATGCTTCAGCCGATCTTGGTGCGACCGCTGGGGTTGAACTACCAGATCGTGGCAGGTGAACGCCGCTGGCGGGCGGCACGGATGCTGGGGATGGATGAAGTGCCCGTGATCATCCGGGAATTATCCGACGAGGAGACCATGGCGATCGCCCTGATCGAAAATCTCCAGCGGGAGAATCTCAACCCCATCGAAGAAGCAAACGGCTATGCGCAGCTGATGCAGCAGTGTGGGATGACGCAGGAAGATGTGGCGAAACACGTAGGAAAGAGCCGTAGCGCGGTGGCAAATGCTCTGCGGCTGTTGAAGTTGCCGAAAAAGGCAGTGGCACTGGTGGAAGAAGGGAAACTCAGTGCCGGTCACGCACGGGCACTGTTGGGCATTCGGGACGCAGCCCTGTTGGAGGAAACGGCGGACAAAGCCGCCCAGGGCAAGCTGACTGTACGAGCCGTGGAAAAGATCGCCGCTGATGCCGCCAAGCCGCCAGCCACAGAAAAAATGCCGGCGGACAGTTTCTACACAGAAATTGCGCTGAGTCTGGAAAGCCAGCTGGGGCGGCGTGTGACCGTGACACCCGGTAAACAAAAGGGTACCATTCAGCTAGAATTCTATGACAAAGAGGATCTTGCCGCCCTGGCGCATAAACTGACAGGGATGTAAGACAATACCGCGCGAAGCGTAATAAAAGTTTTTTGATCCAGCAATTTTTTCAAAAAATGCTGGTTGCTGCGTTAGCAGCGAAAACCGTACAGGCAAACAAAATCAAAGAAAAACATAAAAAAATGCAGGCAGACAGCGAGTGGAACGAGCGATTCTGCCGAACAGTGCAAGCCGTGAAAATCTAAGAAAAACATATAACAAAGATTTTTCAGCACCACACGCAAAACGAAAATTTTAGCATTGCGATAAGTGCATTGCGATAGAAAGGAATAAAAAGCATGATCGATATCAAATGGATCCGGAACGAGCCGGAACGTGTGAAAGAAAATATCCGCAAAAAATTTCAAGACGAAAAGCTGCCGCTGGTAGATGAAGCGGTGGCACTGGACAAACAGTTCCGGGAAGCGAAAGTACAGGGCGATGCACTACGCAGCCAGCGCAAGTCCATCAGCAAGCAGATCGGCGCACTGATGGGACAGGGCAAAAAGGAAGAGGCCGAGGCCGTCAAGGCACAGGTCGGCGAGATCGGCAAGCAGCTGGAAATGCTCGAAAAGCAGGAGACAGACTGCGCCGCCCGCCTGCGGGAGATCATGCTGGTCATCCCCAACTTTATCGACGACTCCGTGCCGATTGGCAAGGACGACAGCGAGAATGTAGAGGTAGAACGCTTTGGCGAACCGGCCGTTCCGGCGTACGAGGTACCTTATCATGTAGACATTATGGAAAAACTCCATGGCATTGACATTGATGCGGCTCGAGATACCAGCGGCAATGGGTTCTACTATCTCTGCGGCGATATCGCCCGTCTGCACTCGTCCATTCTGTCCTATGCACGGGATTTTATGATCAATAAGGGATTTACCTACTACATTCCGCCCTTTATGATCCGCAGCAATGTGGTCACTGGCGTTATGAGCTTTGCTGAAATGGAAGGCATGATGTACAAGATTGAGGGGGAGGATCTCTACCTCATCGGGACGAGTGAACACTCTATGATCGGCAAATTTATTGATACCATTTTGCCGGAAGAAACGCTTCCGCAGACGCTCACCAGCTATTCCCCGTGTTTTCGGAAGGAAGTCGGTGCGCATGGCATTGAGGAGCGCGGCGTATACCGAATCCACCAGTTTGAAAAACAGGAAATGATCGTGGTCTGCAAGCCCGAAGAGAGCATGGACTGGTTCCACAAGATGTACGGCTATACCGTGGAATTTTTCCGCAGCCTGGATATTCCTGTGCGAACGCTGGAATGCTGCTCGGGCGATCTGGCAGATCTGAAGGTCAAGAGCATTGACGTAGAAGCGTGGTCGCCTCGTCAAAAGAAATATTTCGAAGTGGGCAGCTGTTCCAATCTGGGCGATGCGCAGGCAAGACGGCTGGGCATTCGGGTCAAGGCACAGGACGGCACGAAGTATTTTGCTCACACGCTGAATAACACTGTGGTCGCTCCGCCTCGAATGCTAATTGCGTTTCTGGAAAATAACCTTAATGAAGACGGCTCGGTACGCATTCCGGAACCGCTCCAGCGATATATGTTCACCGACTGTATTCGTCCATAACTTTTGCGTTTTCCACAGCACAGTTTTGCTGTGTTGAAAATAATTCCTTTCAATATGATACAATATCCCCCGAAAATGCGTCATTTTCGGGGGATATACTTTTATGTGTATATGAGGTATTGTGGAAAGTGTGGAAAACTTTTTGACAGTGGCTGCCGGACGATACAGGCACACGAAAGCACGAGTCAGTTGATCAAAATCTGCATCGGGGGTACTTCTCTAGCCGCTGAAACTTGCAGCTTTTTTACCCAAACAGAACCGTCCGGCAGAATCGCTCGTTCCACTCGCTGTCTGCCTCCATCGGCGCATAGCCGAGTAGGCTTCCCTTGAAATTGTGATTTTACTTTCCTAATTCTTTTTCAGTTGCAACGTTTATTTTTTCTTTTTTCGGCTATGCGATTTATGCGCTTTCTTAGATTTTCTTCGCCTGTACGGTTTTCGCTGCTAACGCAGCGACCAGCATTTTTTGAAAAAATTGCTGAACCAAAAAAACTTTTATTTTGCTTCACCCGGCTCTCCTATACCAGCGGATGCTTTCGGATCTTATCGCCGCGCCGAGGATATTGCTTCTGCGTGTGCCCAGTCTTTTCCACCAAGATTAACTTGCGCTGCCCCGCATCCGCTAAGGAATAGGCAATTTCTCCAGCGAGTGTTCCGCCGAGTGTTTGCGCCACCTGTTCTGCATCTGCCGCCGTTTCCGACGGGCCTTTCATCGCCGCAAACCGCCCGCCAACTTTTACAAACGGCAGGCAATATTCCGTCAGCACCGGAAGAGCTGCTACCGCTCTTGCAATCGCCAAATCAAACTGTTCCCGGTACTGGTCAGACTGCCCCGCCTGTTCCGCCCGGGCATGAATACATGCCACATTTGCCAGCCCCATCAACGTCTTTACTTCCTCCAAAAACTGCACACGCTTTTGCAAGCTGTCCAACAGCACCATATGCAGATCTGGGCGCAAAATGCCCAGCACCATCCCCGGAAAACCTGCACCTGTGCCAACGTCTATGACAGACGCGCCCAAAGGAAGCGATAGATGACGCAGCACTACGGCACTATCCAAAAAATGCTTTGTCCACACCTCCGGCGGCGATACAATCGCAGTCAAGTTCATATATTGGTTCGTCTCGACCAACATTTTTAGATAATATTGCAACTGATGATAGAGACTCTGAGTCAGGGGCAGGGACTGGGCTGCAAAAAGTGCCTGCGCCTGCTCATAGGTCATCGACGTTTGGTTGTCTATCATGCGATTTCTTCTCCTCCTTCTGTGCCGTGTCCCACACCATCAATACCGAAATATCCGCAGGGGACACCCCGGAAATTCGACTGGCCTGACCGAGATTTTCCGGACGGTGGGCGTTCAGTTTCTCTGCCGCTTCAAGCCGCAGCCCACGCACGGTGGTATAGTCCAGTTCCAGCGGCAAATGCAGATTTTCTAGCTTGCGCATTCGCTCGATCTGCGCCTGCTGCTTTTCAATATAGCCTGCATATTTGATTTGGATCTCCACCTGTTCGCCCACGAGCGGATCCAGTGAAGGACGGGTCGGGTCAAAGGGCGCAATCGCCGCATAGCCCAACTGCGGACGGCGGATGAGATCCGCCACCTTACAGCCCGTTGTCAACGGCGCCGTGCCCTGTTCCGTCAAAAACCGGTTCAGCGGTTCAGACGGCGCGAGATTGGTTTTCTCCACCCGTTTGCGTTCCTGTACCACCTGATCATATTTCTCCAACATCCGGCGATACCGTGCCTCCGGCACCAGCCCCAGCTGATAGCCCAGCGGCATCAGCCGTGCATCCGCATTGTCCTGGCGCAGGATGAGCCGGTATTCACTGCGAGACGTCATCATACGATAGGGATCCTCACAGCCCTTTGTCACCAGATCATCCACCAGTGTACCAATATAGGAGGAGGCTCGGTCGAGTATAAAGGGGGACTTCCCCTTTACGGCCAGCGCAGCATTGATCCCAGCCACCAGCCCCTGGGCGGCCGCCTCCTCATAGCCGGAGCTGCCGTTGAACTGCCCCGCCCCATACAGCCCCGCAATCGTCTTGCACTCCAGCGTGGCACGCAGCTGGGTGGGGTCCACACAGTCATATTCAATCGCATACGCCGGACGCATAATCTCCACGTGTTCCAGCCCCCGGATGGTGCGCAAAAACGCCAGCTGGACATCTTCCGGCAGGGAAGAGGACATCCCCTGTAAATAGTACTCCTCCGTATCCAGCCCCATCGGCTCCACAAACAGCTGGTGGCGCGGCTTATCCGCAAAGCGTACAATTTTCGTCTCGATCGAAGGACAATAACGGGGACCTACGCCCTCAATTTGCCCGGAAAAGAGCGGCGAACGATCGAGATTTTCCCGGATGATACGGTGTGTCTCGGCGTTGGTATAGGTGATATAGCACGACACCTGGTTGTGCATCTTAGCAGGGTCACTGCCGAAAGAAAACGGCACAATCTGTTCATCGCCATCCTGCCGCTCCATCGCCTCGAAATCAATGCTCCGGCGGTGTACTCGGCAGGGCGTGCCTGTCTTAAACCGGCGCATCCGCAGACCCAGCGCCGCCAGCTGCTTTCCCAGTGCCCGACTGGGAAGGGCGGCATCCGGACCGCTCTCAAAGGAAACTTGTCCGATATGGATCCTGCCACCGAGATACGTCCCCGTGGCAATGACCACTTTTTGCACCTTATACTGCGCCCCCAGGGCGGTGACAATACCCCGCACACGACCCTCGTCCACCTGGATCTCTACCACCTCTACCTGTTTCACTTCCAAATTCGGCGTAATTTCGCAGATATGCTTCATGCGGTTATGATACCGCACACGATCTGCCTGCACCCGAAGGCTGTGGACAGCAGGCCCTTTGCCCCGGTTCAGCATCCGGCTCTGCAAAAAGCATTCGTCTGCTGCCCTGCCCATCTCGCCCCCGAGTGCATCGATTTCCCGCACCAGATGCCCCTTCGCTGTTCCGCCGATGGACGGATTACAGGGCATATTGGCGATCTGGTCGAGGGAAATGGTAAACAGTACTGTACGGCAGCCCAGTCTTGCCGAGGCGAGTGCTGCCTCAACCCCGGCATGTCCTGCTCCGATGACTGCCACTTCGTAATTTCCCATATGATACATCAATTGATTCATCCCTTCTGCCTATGCACGCCCGGACAGGCGCATCGATTTATTTCCCCACACAAAACCGAGAAAAGACATCCTGCACGACGGCCTCTGACACCCGTTCGCCCGTAAGGGTCAGCAAAGCATCGGCCGCCTCTTCCAGCAGCACCGTTACCCCATCGAGCAGCTCACCATTCTCCAGTGCCTCCATCGCCTGTACCACCTGTGCCCGTGCTGTCTCCAGACAGCCCTTTTGCCGGGCGTTGGCGACAATACCCAGTTCCGGTGTGACCTGTCCCTGATAAAATCGAGTCTCTACCGCTTCTCTTAGCGCTTCGAGTCCGCTGCCGTCCTTTGCCGCCATGGGGATCACCGTATCAAAATGCTGCTGGATCGTCTCCATCTCCATCTGCTGCGGCTGGTCAGATTTGTTCACAATGGCGATCACCGGCTTTTCTGGCGGCAGTTTTTCCAGCATCTGCTGGTCGTCGACATCCAGTGGACGAGTCAGGTCAAATACCGCCAGAATCAAATCTGCCTGCTGTAATCGTTTCTGCGCCAGCTGCACGCCCATCTGTTCAATCACATCTGCCGTCTCCCGCAGTCCCGCCGTATCCGACAGCCGCAGTGTCACATCCCCGAGCCGGATGGATTCTTCCACCACATCTCGTGTGGTCCCGGCAATTTCCGTCACAATGCTGCGGTCGCTCCCAGAGAGCAGATTAAACAACGTAGATTTGCCCACATTGGGCTTGCCTACGATCACCGCCGATACACCGTCGTGCAGGATCCTGCCGTAGGAATAGGTATCCAGCGTCTGGTTCAGCTGTTCCAATACCCCTTCCAGCGTATGATACAGCCCTTCCGGTGTCACGGCGGGGATCTCTTCCTCGGGATAGTCCGCCCACGCCGCCAGATCACCCAGTGCGTGTACGATATCCTCGGAGATCCCCTGCACCCGGCGGTGCAAAGCCCCTGCCTGCTGTGCCTGGGCAAATTGCAGTTCCCGTCTGCCAGCCGCTCCGATGAGATCCATCACCGCTTCCGCCTGGGTCAGGGTCATCTTTCCTGCGAGAAATGCCCGCTTGGTAAATTCTCCCGGCTGTGCCGGCACCGCCCCGGCATGATAGACCGCTTCCAGCAGCTGCTGGGTGACATAAATGCCCCCGTGGCAGGACAGTTCCGCCGTATTTTCACCGGTATAGCTTTTGGGTGCCCGAAACACCGTCAGTACGCCGTCATCCAGCATCTGCCCGCCGTCGTGAAACCGGCCATAGGCGCAGGTATAGCCTGCCATTTCCGTGGGACGCTTCGCCCCGGAAAACACCGTCTCCGCGATTTCGAGTGCTCGATCGCCGGAAATCCGAATGACAGCAAGCCCGCCCGCCGCATGAGGCGTAGCAATGGCTGCAATGGTCTGCATAAAATGCCTCCTTTCTGTCCAGTCCCCACACAGGACTCGCACGTGTTTCCATACAATCCATTTTCCGAAAAGACGCGTGTAAACGCTTATATGCAGATGTTGAATGGAAATACGCGCTAAACAAAGGGTTTTATCTGGATTCCAAAAAACGGGCTGTTTGCGGCAGCCCGTTTGGAAATGTTTATGGTTTATATATCTATGATTTGTTTCACATGAAACAGGGAAAAAGGCATGCCAGCATTTCCGCCCTTGCCTGACCTTTTATACACCAATACCGCCCAGCAAAAGCACGCGCTTCGCTTTTGGTTGCCCCATCCCTTTTCAGGAAAAAGCGCCGAAAGCCTCAAAGTTCGATTTTTCCATACAGTCCTGTATAGAGGTCATCCTCTGGCTTGGGCTTTTTATAGTCCCGTTCAAAGCTGGTTTTCATAGAATCCAGGTCACTGCGCTGAAACTCCTCCGGTTTACGCTCCCGGTGGGGCGGACGTCTGTTCCCACGGGCATTGTTCTTTCCGCCGTTTCTGCCGCCGCTGTGCCGCCCGGTGGCGGAGGAGATGACAACCTTGCGATAGGGATCCTCGCCCACGCTCCGAGAAGTAACGCCCTCGATTTCCGAAATCCGGCTGTGGATGATACGGCGTTCATAGGGATTCATCGGCTCCAAAGTCGTTGGCCGTCCGGTACGCAGCACTGACCGGGCAATCTTATCTGCCAGCTGTTCAAGCGTCTTTCTGCGCTTTTCCCGATAGCCATTGCTGTCGAGCAGCAGCCGGCAGTATTCCTCTTCGCCTCGGTTGGCAATGATGGAGGCCAGATACTGGATAGAATCCAGCGTTTCGCCCCGCCGTCCGATGATGGTGCCGCTTTTATGCGTGCTATCCACCTCCATGCAAATGCTGCTTTCCAGCTGCTTAACGGTCACGGTCACTTCAATGCCCATGGCATGATAGATGTCTATAATATACTGCTTCGCCGCCAACAGACTGGCGGACAGATCATTTTCATCCAGAACCGTAGCCGATGGCTGGGTAGGCACGCTTTCCGGGAGATCGTCTACTGTCTCTTCTGGTGCAGCTGTTTCTTCCAGCACAGCCGTTTCTTCCGATACAGTGGCAGTTGCCGCTTCGGATACTGCTGGATTTTCCGGTACAGTGGATTCTTCTAAAGTCAGGGATTCTGCTGCCGGTGATGGGGTCTCTTCCATTTCATAGACAGCTTCTACGACAGCCTCCCGTTTGATTTTGCCGAAAAGGCTTTTTTTCGGTGCTTCGAGAATTCGAAACACGATCTTTTCCTCTGGCAGCCCAATTTTGGAAATGGCTGCCTGCTTTGCTTCTTCAATACTTTTTGCAGTGAAAGTTTCTCTCATCATATCTTCATTCCCTTCCTGCGCAGCAAGCCGAAATGCGCTTGTATATCTTTTGAACCACATACTTGTGTGTTTTGCTTTTTCGGGTACACCTACCAAAATTAGACTCCCCGAAAGCCCCGGCTTCCCGCCGTTGTACATCCGTGTCTCCGTATTTGAGGGTAGGCATCAGAGGTATATCTCTGGATGTTGTCTTTGCGCGGTGTTACGTTTATGACTTCTCTGATGTGTCATCGCCCTCATAGGTGTCGCCATATTTTTCTGCCATGCGCCGTCTGGCATCCTTGATAACCTGCTGGTTGTACTTGTTCAGTTCCGTGCGGGACATCCCCTCTGTCTCTTCTGCATACCGCTGTCTCTGCTGTTGAGCCTGCGTGAGTTCCCCTTGTTGATCCATAAGCCGCTGCATCAGAGGCTTCTTCTTGCCGCCGTTATATTTCTTCGCCAGCTTTTCTTCCTGCTTCTTGCAGATACGTTCTGTGCGTTCGGGAGTGAAATACAAATTCAGCCCGACCGACTGCACCAGCGAGAAGAACGAGGAGCATACCCAGTAAAAACCTACGCCGGCAGGTACCTGGAAGGCGAACCAGACGGAGAAAATTGGCATCACATAGAGCATCACATTCATACAGCCCATATTCTTCATCGCTGGATTCCGTTTTTTCTGCATAACCTGCATATACACCGTCAGCACCAGCTGAATGATACCCGAGAGGAAGGGGATCATAAACAGCCCGATTGCGGTTGCGTTCCACACATCCGGATTCCACTGAGGAATCTGTCCGAGATTGATGCCGAACAGGCTGAACTTGTCATAAAAGTCCGCCATGCGCTCCGAAAGCCCGCTACCCAGTGCTTCTGTAAAGGCACTTGGATCGTTGTGATGGGCGTTGAGGATCGTCAGTTCCTTCCGAAGGCTGGTACCCTGCTGCGCAAGCTGGGGATTGATTTTTTCCACCACGGAAAACGCTGCGGTGATGACATCGTTGCCCACCCGAAGGATATAGGACAACGGCTTATAGACAACATCCAAAATGCCAAAGAGAATAAAGAACTGCAAAAACATCGGCAGACACGAAGCACCGGGGTTAAAGTTCTCTTCCTGATAGAGCTTCATCTGCTCTTCCTGCATCTTCTTGGGGTCGTCTTTATACTTCTTGCGCAGCTTTTCCAGCTTTGGATTGATCCGCTGCATTCTCGCCGAATTCAGCTGCTGCTTATAGGAAATCGGAAAGAGAATCAGTTTGGTGATGATGGTAAACAGGAGGATGGCCAGCGCATAGTTGTCGACCAACATATAAATCAGACGCATGATCCAACCAAACGGTTTCCCACACAGATCGTATAAAAAATCCATATTCTTTTGTTAACCCTTTCTGTTTCTGTTGCGTAGTGCGGTCTGCACCTGCCGGCCGCTAAAGGAGATGCGGGGAAAGTGCCACGTCTCCGGCACCGGGTCGATACCGCCTGGATTCCACGGATGGCAGCGCAGCAATCGTCGCATCGCCAGAAACCCGCCCCGCAGTACGCCGAACCGGCGAATGGCGGTACGGGCATAACTGGAACAGGTGGGATAGAACCGGCACACCGCCGGCGTGCGCCGGGAAAAGAACTGATAGAGCCGAATCAGACCTTCCAGAAGATATTTCAATGAACATCCCCTCCCTCCGGCAGCGCACCCACCAACTGGCAGATGCGGCGCACGCCTTTTTTCGCCAGGCTGTCCCGCAGCTGAGTCGAGGTGCTGCCCACAATCGAAGGGAGTGCCACGATCACCAGATCGAGTCCTGCCGGCAAAAGATGGGCAGTTTCTCGATATGCCTGACGTATGATACGCCGAGCACGGCTGCGCTGCACCGCGCCGCCCACTTTCTTGCCCACCGTAATCCCCAGCCGATTGTACTTGCGCCGTGTTTTGCGCACATAGAGGATCATATAAGGTGCAAGCACCACTTTTTTCCCCCGCTGGTAGAGCTGTAAAAATTCTCGATTCTGACAGATCGTCACCACTTTTTGCATGGTATGCACTCCAACTTCCCATAAATTGCACGCACCCAGCCGATACAATGCGATGCGGCTTGTGCCATGCTGCGATTATGCCGTATGCCGGGGCGTGTCCCATCCGGACGGCGCATTTTCCTTTAACAGTCCGCTATAAAGCACACCTGCCGGGCGCGTTGCTGCCACAATCTCTGCGCAGTGACGCGCTTTGCACAGCCAGTACCTTCCACACTGAGGAAAGGGCGGAGACATCAAAAGCAAAATGCCCAGCGTACCGATGTCCGACCGGGACACACCAGGGCTTTGACATATGGAAAAAGCGCATTCGTGCCGCCCGGTACCGATCGCTGTGGGGCTGTTTTACCGATACTGCCGGTAAAAAGCCCTTCTCATCGGCATAACCAGACGGACACAGAATACGCCCCGCAAAAAACAAAAGACCACAAACGCTGGTGTTGTGGTCCGACTTCGATCAGTGGCTCAGTCTTGCTCTGCCCCTTGCTCTTCTGCGAGCTAAAACTTTTCTACCGTTCGCAGTGGCCATTCTCTTGCGGAAGCCATGCACTTTTTTCCGATGCAGCTTCTTCGGCTGGTATGTTCTCTTCATAGCGAATCTTCCTCCTTTCACAAATTCCGGCGGGACAAAATTTTCTGTCCAAGCAAAAAATTCGTCCCCTGCTTTGGCTGAATTGGTACAGACCGAATGCCCGCAGCAATCCATTCAACATACATTATAACAGACACCCTGTTTTTTGTCAAGACCTCTTTTCCAATTTTTTTCGGTTCTTGCAATTCGCACAGCTTTGAACGCCTTTGGTTCGTCATTCTGACGAAACTTTTGCTCGTGAAACCCATAAAGGGATATTTCCCGGCTTCTTAGGACTTGTTTGAAAAATGGCTATGTTCGGAAAAATCCCTAGAGATTACTGAATGCTAGGAGAAATTACGCAGGCAGGCTTTCGCCCGGCAAGGATTTTTCACGCAGAAACTAGCAAAATGCACTGAAAAGATGCGTACAAAGAGATGCAAAACAGGCTCACGACTATACAGCACGCGCCACCTTTTTCTTCTAACAAGCCATATGCCTGCAAAACTGCTGGCACAGATAGGCGGGAAGCCTTCCACAATCTCCACGCCATTCCACAGAGAATTTTTCCACAGTGCGCGCATCCGCAAATCACAGCATTCTGCACAAATGTATTGGTGCACCCGGTATTTTTCCCAGCAAATTTGCTGTTTCTTTCGCCGGTGCTGCCCCCGTCCGCCCGAAAAAAATTTTTTGTTTTCAACACCAGCCCCTTGATTTTCCACAATGAATATGGTATACTATTATAATACAGGCGGCATGACACATCACCGCCGATCGGCAGACCTGCAAGAATCCGCAAAGGGAAGCGCCGCCAAAAGGTATTTCCCGGAAAAATGTGCGTATCCACCCTTGCAGGTTCCGCCGCTAAAACGGGAATTTTACACATGAAAACTTACTGCCGATTTTTTCCGGCAGTCTTTTTCCCCCACTCGATTCTATGCGCAGCCCTCACACGTGCCTGCGCCGGTTGATGCACGCTTTAGACAAACAAAACTGCCGGCCATGCCTTGTACAGGTGCTGCCTTATGCATGTCAGCTCGCTGCCTTGCGCAGTATGATAGCCAGATGCAATCATGGTTTGATACAATAAGGAGGATTCGCCGTATTATGAACTCATTTGACGAAGTATTCGCCAATGTCAAGCAGTATTGCTTGACCCATGGCAATATTCCAGAAGTGGCTGTCACACTCTGGATTTCTGCCCTCAACCCGGTGCGGCTCGACGGCACCCGGGCTCTGTTTACTGTACAATCCCAGTTCCAAAAGGAAGTCATTCTGACCAACTATGAGGAACTGTTAAAAACGGCCTTTTTCAATATTCTGGGCTTTGAAGTGGAACTGAGCATTCAAGTCGTGGAAGAAGAATCCACCCCCGCCACCAATCCCTCTAAGGACTATGACGACTTGGCACGCCGCCACGAGGAACTCCAGCACAGCTTCGAAGGTGCCAACTATGAATATACCTTCGATACCTTTATTGTTGGCGGATCGAATGAATTTGCCTATGCCGCCTGCACCTCGGTGGCCAAAGATCCCGGGAAAAATTACAACCCGCTGTTTATCTATGGTCCCTCTGGTCTAGGCAAAACTCACCTAATGCACGCCATCGCCCATGAAGTGCATCAGAATCACCCCGAGTTCAACATCATCTATGTCACCAGTGAGGAGTTCGGCAACGACTTGATTTCCAGTATCAACGATGGAAACACCGTCCCATTCCATAATAAGTACCGAAACGCCGATGTACTGTTGATTGACGACATCCAATTTTTCAGCAACAAGGAGCGGATGCAGGAGGAATTTTTCCATACCTTTAATAAGCTGCACGCCGAGGGCAAACAGGTGGTCATCACCTCGGACAAGCCGCCGAAAGAACTGAAAACACTGGAAGAGCGGATCCGCAGCCGTTTTGAATGGGGACTGATCACCGATATCTCCATTCCGGACTTTGAAACACGCATCGCCATCATCCGCCGCAAAGCGGAGCTGCTTGACCTGTACATCCCCGACGATGTGTCCGAATTCATCGCCAACCGGCTCAAGACCAATATCCGACAGCTGGAAGGCGCGGTGAAAAAGCTAAAAGCCTTAAAGCATCTCGCCGGATCTGCCCCTTCGATCTCGATGGCACAGAGCGTCATCAAGGATATCTTAAGCGACGACCAGCCTGTCCCCATCACCGTGGAGAAGATTATTCTGGAAGTGGCCGATGTCTATGGCGTCTCGCCGGAGGACATCCGCAGCAGCAAGCGTTCCAGCCAGATCTCCACCGCCCGCAAAGTGGCCATCTATGTGGTGCGGGAGATCACCCAGATGCCGCTGCAAGCCATCGGTACAGAATTCGGCGGACGAGATCACTCCACGATCGTCTACTCCATCGGTAACATTGAAACCGCGATGAAGCACGACGAGCATCTGAAACAACTGGTAGAGGACATCATCAAGAACATCCGCAGTAAGAGCCACGGGTAAGCGGGGCGAAGGATACCACCTGGTGTCGGCGCGCGGAATAATCCTGCCCAATTGCACAAGCCGTTCCTGCGCTTTGCCACTGGCACCACAGGACATACAGGCGATGTCTCAGCAGTGAACAGGACTGCCGACATTACGCAGGGTTTCCCAGCTGTCCATCCAAACTTTCCACAGCATTTGCCCAGGGATGCCCCGCTTTTCCACATCCTTTTCAACAACGTGTGGAAAAGTCATGTGGAGAAAAAATACCCCAGTCTGTGCGGATTTTGAAAGCTCCGCCATCGCCCGATGTGGAAACCGATGTGAAAAGCTGTGGAATTATTTTTCCACCGCCTGTGCAAAGTTGCGACACGGTTCGTCCGGTTCTCCACGATTTCTTCCACAATTTTTCCCTTTCCACTCCACAATCTTTCCGCATTTCCACAGTCTGTCCGGGCTTTCCACTTTTCCCCGTGCGTTCCACACCACCGCTGTGTAAAAAAAAGCACGGCAACTCCGGCATTTTTCGGGATTTTCACTTTTCCCGCGCCTCTACTATAACTACTAAAACTTTTATTCTTTATTTTTCTTATAAGCAGCAGATTTTCGACCGCGCCAACGGAATTTTCTCCTGTCCGCTTCTGATGGACAATTTAATATTGTACGTCACAGAAGGACAATGGTTGAAAATGGCGCGATCGCTGCGCAGAAAAGAGGTATCTATGCTACAATTCACTTGTGACCGACGCCTTTTCCATGCAGCCATTGTGCATGTGGCAAAAGGTGTTTCTCAGAAATCCACCATCCCGGCTTTGGAACAGTTGAAACTGCGTCTGGACCGGGACAATCTAGAGCTGACGGGCTATGATTTGGAATTTGGGATTCAGCGCAGCATTGAAGTAGAATCCAATGACAGCGGTGCTTTCATCATTGCTCCCCGTCTGCTCAGTGAGACGGTACGTCAATTTTCAGGGGATCAGGTGACGATGACCGTGGATGACAACTATCTGGTCAAACTCACGTGCGACGCCACAGAGTACCAGCTGGCCGCTATGTCGGCCGAAGAGTACCCTTCGCTGCCCAGCCTCGATCTGGCGGCGGGCATGCAGATCGAACAACCGGTGTTGTGTTCTATGATTCGTCAGACCCAGTACGCCACTTCCCAGAACGAGTCCAAGCCCGTGCTGACGGGAGAATTGTTCGAAGTACAGGACAACTCCCTGCATATTGCGGCGATTGACGGCTATCGGCTGGCGGTGCGGAAGGAGCCGATTTCCAGTACAGAGAATTACCGCTTTGTGGTACCCAAGCGCATGCTGTTGGAAGTGGCCAATATGCTGAAGGAGGATGCGCAGGAACTGTGTCTGATCTCCGCAGATCGGCGGTATGTTGTGTTTGAGTTTGAGGGATATACCGTATTTTCACGGTTGCTGGAGGGTGAGTTCCATAACTATCGCAGCAGTATCCCCAGTACCTATGAGACGGAAATTATACTCGATACCCATCAGCTGACTCGGTGTCTGGAGCGATGCTCTCCACTGATTAACAGCAAGTTTAATTCGCCAGTACGTATCACCTTTACCAACAACGCCATGCAGGTTTACTGCAAGACGGGTATCGGGGAGATTAAGGATCGCATTCCAGCACAGATCGCTGGACCAGATGTGACCATTGGCTTTGACAATCGATTTTTGCTCGAAGCCGTGCGGGCGGTGGATACAGACCAGGTGAAGATCCAGCTGACGGGCGGCAATCATGTGGCAAAGCTTGTGCCGCCGCAGGGTGACAGCTTTATCTTCCTGCTGATGCCGATCCAGCTGCGCCGGTGAGCCTAGGGGATGCGCCTATAGAGAGGTGTTCTCTGGTTCCCCCGCTGTATACAACTCAATGTACTGCATATGCGCAGCGGTCGGGCTGTCCGGCGGCCGGTGTATGCGGTGTTCACCGCCTTGTGCCGCATACCTTTTGTTGTGCGGCATCGCCAAAAAAGGAGCGAATGATCCATGGAACAGGAACGGATGCAGGCAGCGATCCATACGGAGTGGATCAAGCTGGACGCATTATTGAAATTTACCGGGCTTTGTGATACAGGTGGCTTTGCCAAGGAACTGGTGCAGCAGGGCGCTGTATCGGTCAACGGCGCGGTCTGCACGATGCGAGGCAAGAAGATCCGCCCGGGCGATGTGGTAGAGGTCGACCGCTTTCGGGTGGAGGTGACCCAGGCAGACCCATGCAGTTGACAAAGCTCACGGTGGAGGGGTTTAAGAATCTCCGCCATGTGACCCTTGTCCCGGATGCGGCGTACAATCTGCTGCTCGGGGAGAATGCCCAGGGCAAGACCAATCTTTTGGAAGCAATCTGGGCCCTCACTGGGTGCCGAAGCTTTCGGGGCACAAAGGAACGGGACTATCTCCCTCTTACCGGCGGCGGTCTGGAGGTGACGGCACAGTTTCAAGATGCCCGGCGCGCCCAGTCCCTGCGGCTGGTGATGCGTCCGAGCGGCAGTGCCCCAGAGAAAAAATTTTGGTGTAATGAAGTGCCGAGGAAGCCGAGTGATCTTTTCTCCATCTTTCACTGCGTGGTGTTCACGCCGGAGGATCTGGCGCTCGTCAGCGGCGGTCCAGAGCGTAGACGCAGCTTTCTGGATCTATGCAGTGCGCAACTGCACGCACCGGTGCTCTCGCTGGTGCGCCGCTACCAGTTGGCACTGCACCAACGCAATGCCGTGCTGAAACAGCACTTGCCCGCCGCCCAGGTGTTCGGAATGCTGGATGTTTTTGATAAACAGCTGGTGTCGCTGGGGACAGAACTCTCCATCCAGCGCGCCGCCTATATTCAGCAGCTTTCTGCCGTCTGTGTGCCGCTGTACAGTCAGATTGCGGGGGGCAGAGAGGCTATCTCCCTCCACTATCAGTCCGGTATCTATGGCAGGGATGCCCATATGCATTTACCGGATGCCGCCACGCCCGATATAGCGGCGCAGTACGGCGAAAAATTACAGCACGCCCGCCCCTCGGATTTGGTGCTGGGGCATACATCTGCTGGGGCACATCGGGATGATCTATTGCTGTATATTGACGGAAAGTCTGCCCGAGAATTCGGCTCGCAGGGGCAGAAAAAGAGCCTGGCACTTGCATTAAAGCTGGCGCAGGCGCAGATCTATAGTCAGCGGCGCAGGGAATCACCGATTGTCCTATTGGATGATGTAATGGGAGAACTCGATGATGCGCGTCAGGCGGTGGTCTCTACTGTGGTGTCGAAGATGCAGGTATTTGTCACGACTTGCCATCCGGCCGCCCTGGTTTCCCCAACGGCGGGAAAACGGTTTTTGTTGAAACAGGGGGAATTGACGCCATGGGAAGAAAATTTGCCCGAAATTCCGTGAAATACAGTTTTCCACAAGCTGTGGAAAACATTGTGGAAAGCTTGTGCAGAGGTGTGAAAAACTAAAGGAATCTGCTGGATTATGTAGTTTTTGAAATAATTGGCGAAAATTTAGTCGTGTAACACACTATGTTTCACGTGAAACATGGGCGGAGCCAAAATAAAAGTCTTTTGGGACTCAGACATTTTTTCAAAAAATTCGGATTGCCGCATAAGGGCAAAATCAATAGAAAGTGAACGATACCAAAGAAACGCAACCTAAGCGCATGTTTCGCATCTCTTCGCACGCCAAGATACGAAACATGCGCTAAGAAACTAAGTCATGCGGATCGTGCGAATGAAATGAACGATTCTATCGGACGATACTGGCGCATGAAAGTGCAGGTGCGTTCCACAGAATGTATGAAGCAGATGCATAAGGCACGTTCCCATAAACATATACACGCATTTTTTGGGGAAATTTTCCCGGTTACTGCGCGAAAAAAACTTGTGAGACACCGAGTATGTCTTTGTTTTTTGACCCTGCATTCGAAAAAATGGACTCGAAAACCTGTATATGGATTTTATGAGAATATGCGCTGAAAATGATAGAGAAACACGATCATTCCTCCAACAAGAGGAATGTCCTGTAAAATGCAGCTCCGTGCAGTGGAGCAAGCGGCTCTTCGTATCATTTGATACGTGCGCCGCAGATGGCTGGTACGGCTGGCCATCAGGAAGGAAGGAACAGTATGACAGAAGAAATGAAAGAACAGGCACAAAGTTACGATGAGAGTCAGATTCAAGTGCTGGAAGGGCTGGAAGCCGTTCGAAAGCGTCCCGGGATGTACATCGGCTCGACCGGGCCGAAGGGATTGCACCATCTGGTATATGAAATCGTGGACAATGCCATTGACGAGGCACTGGCGGGCTTCTGTACAGAGATTGTGGTCGATATTCTTCCGGACAATGTCGTTCGTGTCAGCGATAATGGACGGGGCATCCCCGTGGGCATTCATCCGAAAGAGGGCATTTCGGCGGCAACTGTGGTTTATACGATTCTCCACGCCGGCGGGAAGTTTGGCGGAGGCGGCTATAAAGTTTCCGGCGGCCTGCATGGCGTGGGTGCTTCTGTAGTCAACGCTCTTTCGGAATGGCTGAAGTTGACCGTTAAGGACGGCAGACATATTCACTATCAGGAATTTCACCGGGGCGACTACAGTGAACCCATCCGTATCATTGGCGAAACCGACGAAACGGGGACTACGGTCGAGTTTAAGGCGGATCCATTGATTTTTGAGGAAACAACGGAATATGACTATGAAGTATTGCTCAAGCGGCTGCGGGAACAAGCGTTTTTGAATGCGGGGATCCGGATTGTCTTTTCCGACAATCGCGATCCTGCCCAACCGCAGTGCGAAGTGTTGCACTATGAG
>CASDUD010000044.1 GCA_949283725.1 uncultured Ruminococcus sp. | reverse complement strand
TTGGCCGCTTTGGTTTCAGCTATTTTGGGAAACCTGATCTATTATGGCATGATGTTTGGCCGTGGCGAAGTGATGAAGGAATACATGATGTCCAATGCCAATATGAACGCAACCATTGTGGAATATGTCAATGGTATGGAGGTCATCAAAGCATTTAATCAGACTGCTTCCTCAATGGGGCGGTTCCAGTCGGCGGTTCTAAAGGTGCGGGACATCACGACAAAGTGGTATAAACACTGTTGGCCGTTTATGAGTATCAGCCAAGCGATTCTGCCTTCCTCTATCGCCTTTGTTTTGCCTGTCGGAATGGCTCTTATTTCAGGCGGTGCGGTTAGTCTTGCCGAACTGATTGTTTGTATTCTTCTCTCTATGGCAATCGTTGGTTCCCTGCAAAACTTTACCGAGTTTTGGGAAAGTTTTGCCGTTATTTCCGAAGTGCAGCCCCGTATTCAGGCGCTTCTTGATATGGAAGAATTGACGGAACCGGCACAGCCGAAGCATACAGACAAAGCCGACATGCAGATGAAGGATGTTCATTTCGGCTATGGCGACAGCGAGATCATTCACGGTATTTCTTTCACAGCAAAGGCCGGAAGCGTAACTGCCTTTGTGGGGCCTTCCGGTTCGGGTAAATCAACCTTAGCCAAACTGATCGCCCGGTTTTGGGATGTCGATGCAGGCGCAGTTTTAGTAGGCGGGATTGATATTCGGGAGATGTCCCTTACCGACTTAACAGAGAAGATCAGCTATGTATCGCAGGACAACTTTCTGTTCAATATGAGTCTGCGCGATAATATCCGCATTGGCAGACCGGAGGCTACTGATAAGGAAGTGGAATGGGCGGCAGCACAGGCCGGGTGCGATGAATTTATTTCACGTTTCCCCCAAGGGTACGATACCAATGCCGGTGACGCCGGGGCAAGGCTTTCCGGTGGCGAGCGCCAGCGCCTTGCCATAGCGCGGGCAATCCTCAAAAATGCGCCTATCGTGATTTTAGATGAAGCCACCGCCTTCACAGACCCGGAGAATGAAGATAAATTGCAGCGTTCCATTGATAAGCTGACAAAGGGGAAAACTCTGATTGTCATTGCGCACCGGCTCTCTACCATTATGTATGCCGACCAGATTTTAGTGTTGGAAAACGGACAGATTACCGCACAGGGAACCCATGAGCAGCTTCTAACCCATTCCGAAACCTATCTGGATATGTGGAAAGCTCATATCAGCGCAATGGACTGGAGTATGAATCAGGAGGTGAGTGAATTATGCTGAAAATCATCCGGCGCGTACTGCGTTTAAGCGGAAACTTATCGAAACGGATTTGGGGCAGCTTTATCTGTGGCTTTCTGGAATCCATGTTCGGCCTGCTGCCAATCGCCGCCGTCTTTCTTGTCCTGATAGAATTGCAGAACGGTCAACCGATTACAGGACAAACATGGGGTATTGTTATCGGCTTGATTGCAGGAGGTTTAATCCTGCGCATGATTTTCAAATATCTGGTTTACCGGCTGCAAAGTACGGCAGGCTTTGAGTTTGTAGCCAGAGAACGGATTGCATTGGGCGACCGGCTGCGGAATGTGCCGATGGGCTTTTTCCATGATAACAGTGTCGGAGACATTACGGCGACTGTTACAACGGATTTGAACTTTCTCGAGAACTACTCTATGCACATTCTTGATAAGGTTACAACCGGCGTTTTGAGTATGATTGTCATGGCGGGTTGTATTTTAGCCTTTGACTGGCGTATCGGTTTGATTTTCGTGGCAGGCATCCTTCTTTCCTTCCCAATCTACAGCCACATGCAGAAAAAAGGAAAGGCGCTCTCTGCAAAGCGGCAGAAAATCCAATCCGAAGCAGTTGCGGCCACATTGGAATACGTGCAAGGTATTTCCGTTGTAAAATCCTTCAATATGTGCGACAAAAATCTGAGCGATATTGAAGATGCCTATGAGAGCAATGCGGCTGCCTCTTATGGGGTGGAGCGTGTATTTACCCCGCTCAATATGACCTATTCGATGGTGTTCCGTATTTCGGCCTGCATGATTATGCTGTGCGCGGGAATCCTCGCTGTTGGCGGCGACCTGTCTTTCGCTAATCTCGCCGTTATTCTGATCGCTTCCTTTACCATCTTCAATCCGATTGAGGTTATGGGCCAGATGACGACAATGATTCGGACAATGGACGCTGCCCTTGACCGGGTAGAGCGTATCAAACAGGCAAAAAAAATTGATGAAAACGGTAGGGACATCCCTTTGGATTCCTTTGACATTGGCTTCGAGCATGTGTCCTTTGCTTATGAGAATGGCAATCCAATTTTGAAGGATGTGAGTTTTTCCATTCCACAGGGCAGCATGACTGCGATTGTCGGTCCCTCTGGAGGCGGCAAAACCACCATTACAAGGCTGATCGCCCGGTTTTGGGATGTGCAGGAAGGCAGCATTACCATAGGCGGCCACGATGTCAAAGAGTTTACCTGTGACAGCCTCTTGAAGAATATGAGCATGGTATTTCAAAATGTGTATCTGTTCCACGATACTATTGAGAACAATATTAAGTTTGGCTGCCCGGACGCAACCCATGAGCAAGTGGTAGAAGCGGCAAAGAAAGCCTGCTGCCACGATTTTATCTCTGCTCTGCCACAAGGATATGACACGGTAATTGGCGAAGGCGGCTCCACCCTGTCCGGTGGAGAAAAGCAGCGGATCTCCATCGCCCGCGCCATGCTCAAGGACGCGCCGATTATCCTGCTTGACGAGGCAACCGCCAGCGTTGACCCGGAAAACGAGGTGCATTTGCAACAGGCCATCAGCGCTTTGGTAAAAAATAAGACGCTGATTGTCATTGCACACCGGCTGTCCACGATTCGGGATGCCGATCAGATTTTGGTGGTGGATAACGGAAAAATTGTAGAAAAAGGCGTTCACGCTGAACTGATACAACAAAAAGGAATCTATCAAAAATTCTGGAATATCCGGCAGAAAGCGCGGAACTGGAAACTTGCACAGTAATTTATGCACTGCGGCGGGCGATATGCCGCCTGCCGCAGTTACTTCGACACAATGGTTAGCTTTGATTAACCGGAAAGGAGGGAAACGGTGAAATCTCATTGGATAAAACGAATCGTGCGGCTGCTGGTTCTGCTCTTTGGCGTAAGCATCCTGTGCTTTATCCTGACTGCATTATCCAGTACAGACCCAGCCACTTATCTTGTGCGCCGTGGAAATCTCTCTCCTACACCGGAAGTGATTGAACAGGTACGCGCGGAACTTGGTTTGGATCAGCCGCTTCCGATTCGGTATTTGAACTGGATCGGCGGTGTCTTTCGCGGCGACTTTGGGGAATCTATTTTTTCAACAAACGAGGTGGCTGCGGATTTGGCAGCCTACTTCCCGCAAACGCTGCAATTAGTTTTTCTGTCGTTAGCTGAAATTATCGTGTTTTCAATTCTGCTTGGCGTTTTATGCGCGGCCAAAAAGAACAAGCTGACGGACCATATCATGCGGATTGTTTCGCTGTTTGGAATTTGTGTTCCTCCGTTCTGGCTCGGTTTTTTGCTGTTGATTGGCTTCGCTGTGGAAATCCCGATTTTCAGCGTAACGCCTGCATCGGGGATTATGGGATTGATATTGCCATCCATTACCTTATCTTTTCCTGTGATTTGCTCGACTGTACGGGTATTTCGCGCTTCACTGCTGGAAGAAATGCACCGTGATTATGTGAGCTTTGCCCGTGCCAACGGGATGACGGTAAACAGGATCCTCTGGAAGAAGGTATTCCGCAATGCCCTGCCGCCCGTCATCACCCTGTTCTGCCAGTATGTAAGCTATCTGATTGCTGGAAGCGCCGTAGTGGAAAAGGTCTTTTCTATCAAAGGTGTGGGCAACTACCTGATGAACTGTATTATGGCTGCTGATGCCAACGCGATTGGCGCTTGTATGCTGATTATCGCCGCGCTGTATCTTCTGGCCGAACTGTTTGGCGAAATACTCAACCACTTGCTATGCCCGTGGAGAAAGGAGGAAAGCGATGCTGCGTAAAATATGGAGAAATCCGCAGGCGGTCATCGGGCTTGGCCTGATTGTGCTGATCTGCGCCGTTGCAATTCTCGCACCGCTTTTGGCTCCCCATGCGCCGGACGAGGTGAATCCACTGATGAAATATCAAGCGCCGAGCGCCGATTATCCCCTTGGAACCGATCAGCTTGGGCGGTGTGAATTATCCCGCTTGCTTTATGGTGCAAGAGCATCCCTTGGGCTGGCGCTTCCCATTTTGATTCTGTTGGGAGGGATTGGTTTAATCCTTGGAATGATGACAGCGTGTATCGGCGGCTGGTTTGACCGTGTTGTGACAGGAATCAGCCAGGTATTTATCGCTTTCCCCACGCTCATTATCGCAGTGGCGATTATCGGCGTTTTGGGAAATGGCCTGCAAAATATTATTTGGGCGGTTGTCATCTCCATGTGGGCGCGGTTTATGCAGCTTATTCGCACCTATGCCAAAACGGAACTTGGGCGGGATTACATTGTCGCCGCGAGGGTGTCCGGCTGTGGAATGTGGCAGCTTATTGTTCACCATTTAATTCCCAATATCCTTCCGCAGTTTTTGGTGTATTTTTCAACGGGCGTAGCTTCGGCCATCCTCACGGTTTCCAGCTTTTCGTTTCTCGGCCTTGGTCTGCCCAGCGGAACGGCTGAATGGGGCGCAATGCTGGAGGAAGCGCAGGTGGCGTTGTATTCCCACCCGGAACTGCTCATTTACCCCGGTATCTGCATTTTCATTGCCGCCGCAGGCTTCAATCTGTTTGGCGAGGCGCTTAGGGACATTCTTCAGCCGCAGGAGGATGTGCTATGAGCAAAAAGCTGTTACAGGTAGAACATCTTAGCATTGCGCTTAAAAATCCATATCAGGATTTGGTGAAGGACATCAGTTTTTCGTTGGAGGAAGCGGGTGCAGTTATCCTTTTAGGCCAATCAGGAAGCGGAAAAACGATGACCTGCCGGGCAATTTTGGGGCTGCTTAACAGCAGCGCCTTCCAAGTGAATGGCGAAATCTTTTTTGATAACAGATCGCTTTTACAGCTAAAGGAAAAAGAACGGGCGCTGTACTACGGCAATAAAATCGCTTTTATCCCGCAAAATCCGATGACGGCGCTCGACCCTTCCAGAAAAATTGGTGCTCAAATGGCCGAATTTCTTAACCTGCATCAAGATTTGAAGAAAAAGGAAGCCTTGTCTCTTTATGAACAGGCGTTGTCTCGGGCAGGGCTTACAGACACCAAAAGGATTTTAAGCAGCAGGCCGTATCAGCTTTCGGGTGGTATGCTCCAGCGCTGCCTCATTGCCCTTGCGATTGCCGGTAACGCAAAGCTGGTGGTTGCCGATGAACCGACTACCGCTTTAGACGCGATTCACAGGGACAAAGCGGTGGAGCAATTCCTGCATCTACAGGAGCAGGGCTGCGCACTGCTTTTAGTCACCCATGACTTTGATGTTGCACGGCATGTCGGAGGCCATGTACTGATTTTGAAAGAAGGACAGATGGTAGAACAAGGCTGCGCCCAAGAGGTCTTACAGAATCCAATAGCTGATTATACCAAGGAACTGATTGAGGCGATCCACTTGGGATGGGGGTGAGTACATGCTGGAGGTGAAAAATGTAAGCAAACAATACAAAGGCGAAGATAAGTTGCTGTTTGATGCGGTTTCTGATGTGAGCCTGCCTATGGAAGATCATCATATCTACGCTTTGGTGGGAGAAAGCGGCTGCGGAAAAAGCACCTTGTCACGGTTAATTTTGGGGCTGGAATCACCTTCGTCCGGTCAAATCCTGCTGGACGGAAAACCGATTTCCCGCAAAGGAAAAAGAAACCGGAAAGAAACGGCAAAAGCAATCCAACTGGTATTGCAGGACGGAAAAAGCGCCCTTGACCCCCATTTTACGGTTTATCAGGCGATTGCCGAGCCAATCCGAAACCTGCTGAATATACCTAAAGAGAAAGAACGGGCAAGAATTTTTGAATTGCTTGACCGTATGGGGATGCCGAAGGAAACAGCGAACAAGAAAACGGGCGAACTCTCCGGCGGGCAGCAAAAGCGCGTAGGGATTGCCCGTGCTCTGGCTGTTTCCCCGCGCTATATCGTCTTTGACGAATCCATCAGCGGTTTGGATGTCATTCTGCGCAAAAGTATTTTGGAATTGCTAAAAAGAGTTCAGGAGGAAGAACAATGCTGTTATCTTTTCATTACCCATGAGATTGACGCGGCGCTTTATCTTGCGGACGAAATTCATGTGATGCAAAACGGGAAACTGATCGAAAGCCGTCAATGGAATGGGGATCTGAAGATATTTCAAAACCCCTATACCAAACAGCTTTTGCGCGCTTCCCACTTGATTTGAAATAGGTATATACGCTCCTTGAGGCGTGATATATACAAAAAACGAAAGGACGGTTTGATTTATGAAACTAAAATCACTTGCTGCACTGATGATGGCGGGCGTTATGGTGCTTGGTCTCTGCGCCTGCAACAGTACAACACCCGATACTTCCGGTTCTGATTCTACTCCGGTAAGTATCACAACAACAGAAAGCTGGGATTTCTCCACAGGTTTTTATCCTGCGCTATCTGCGGGCAGCTCCAACGGAACGATGGGATTTACCTATTATGCCCGTAACTGCTATGATACGCTTGTTGTTCGTGAAGGCAGTGAATTTAAGGGCGGGCTGGCCGAAACATGGGACATCAGCGACGATGGCCTGACCTACACTTTCCATCTCAAAGAAGGTGTAAAGTTTTCGGATGGTGCCGACTTCAATGCGGAGGCGGTAAAGACAAGTATTGAAGCAGCTTTTTCCAATATGGGACAGAGTATTGCCCAGTTTGGCAAGATCGGTGTTCTTACGGAATCCATCGAAGTAATCGACGAGCATACTGTCGCATTGCACCTGACAACACCGTATTACGGCGTTTTAAGTGACCTTGCCATGTGCAATCCAATGGGAATCGTATCGCCCAATGCGTTCAATGAGGATTTGACTACCAAAGAAGAGCTGATGACCCAGACAATGGGAACCGGCCCCTATATGTACGCCGGGGACGGTGACGGAACTTCTTATACCTTTGTCCGCAATCCGAATTATTGGGGAGAAGAACCAGATGTAGATGAATTTACTGTAAAAGTAATCGCTGATCCGGAGTCTGCTGTTCTTGCGCTTCAAAGCGGCGAGGTAGATTTGCTTGCCGGTACATCCCGCTTGAGTTTTGCAGGGTTTTCCGAGCTTTCCTCTGCGGATGGAATCGGGACGACATTGGACGACAGTGTTTCCAACAGCCGCTTTATTGGTTTCAACACACAGAAAGCCCCATTTAACGATGCGGCTGTTCGTCAGGCAGTTGCTTATGCGATTGATAAAGAAACTATCAGTTCCAATGTTTTCTCTGGACTGGAAACAGCATCGACCTATCTGCTTGATACATCCTTGCCATACTGCGATGTAGAAACTACTACCTATAGCTATGATCCTGAAAAGGCCGCGGAACTTCTGGAAAGTGCCGGTTGGGTAGACAGCGATGGAGATGGAATCCGAGAAAAAGATGGTACAAAATTGAGCGTCACGCTGGACTATATCACCAATCAAGGAACGCTGGATGACGCTGCCCTTGTCATTGCGGAGGAATTGGGCGAAGTAGGCTTTGAAGTAACGCCACGCGGTGCAGACAATATGACTTGGTTTACACAGGTTTCCACTGATTTTGATTTCTCGCTCCATACAACTTACGGTGGCTACTATGACCCGTTCCTCACCATGACGAATATGAACCCTGAGATGATGTCCGACCCGATTTTGTGGCAGGTTGCTTTGACGATGGAAAATGGCACAAACATCATAAAGGAATTGGACAGCACCGCCGATCTGGATCGTGTGCAGGAAATCTATAACGAGGTGCTGACCTTTACAGCAGATCAGGCCGT
>CASDUD010000043.1 GCA_949283725.1 uncultured Ruminococcus sp. | reverse complement strand
CTTTGCCTCTACCGGGTGTGACGGTACTTATCACCAATGGCAGCGGCCGAAATATGCGGCTGGAATATACGGCCATCACCAATGCCAGTGGCGAAACGGAAAAAATCCCACTGCCAGCCCCGCCCCTAGCGTTTTCCCTGGACAGCGATGAGACCGCCATACCTTATAGTACTTATGATGTCAGCGTCTATGCCGATGGTTATTACCGCCAAATCAGCGAAAAGGTGCCGGTTTTTCCGGGCACCACCTCTCGCCAAATATTTTCGATGATCCCACTGCCGAGTGATTTATTGGAACCGCCGCAACCCATTATCTATCAGAACACAGAACCCAATCTTTGAGGAAAGGAGCGTCTGTCCATGCCTGTTGGCGAACCCTATATCCCCAGCACCATCACCGTCCACCTAGGTAGGCCGGATGAGGCGGCAGAAAATGTCACAGTGTCCTTTCCGGACTACGTGAAAAATGTGGTGTCCAGTGAAATCTATCCCACCTGGCCCGAGGCCGCCATCCGTGCCAACACATATGCCATCGTCACCTTTGCCTTGAACCGCATATATACTGAGTGGTATCGTGCCAGGGGTTACCCCTTTGACATCACCAGTTCCACGCAGTTTGACCAAAAATTCATCTACGGAAGAGAAGTCTTTGAGAACGTCTCCCAAATCGTTGATGAACTGTTCAACTCCTACATCCGACGGCAGGGCAGTGTAGAGCCGCTGTTCAGCGCCTTTTGCAACGGCACGACCTCCACCTGTGACGGGCTGTCTCAGTGGGGTACTGTGACACTTGCCAACCAGGGCAAAACGCCTTATGAAATCTTGCAATATTACTATGGCGATAACATTGAGATTGTGCGCAACGTGCCCGTAATGACCAACACGCCCTCCTATCCCGGCTTTGTATTGGAACTCGGTTACAGTGGCGACCCTGTGCGCACCATCCAGGTACAGCTCAACCGCATTTCCCGCAATTTCCCCGCCATTCCCAAAATCGGCGATGTTTCGGGCGATTTTGACTACCTCACAGAAGATGCCGTGCGCGTCTTTCAACAGGTCTTTGGGCTGCCCCAAACCGGTATGGTAGACGAAGCCACTTGGTATCAGATTGCCTACATCTACATCAGTGTCAAAAATCTGGCGGAACTGAACTCCGAGGGTGTCCGACAGGAAGAAGTCGAACAACAGTTCACTGGCACACTAGAAATCGGAATGCAAGGACAAAATGTGCGCACCATTCAGTATTATCTTGCCGTCATCGGTGCCTATTATGCAGCCGTACAGCCAGTCTCTATCACAGGTTATTTTGGAGCACAGACCGAAACTTCCGTAAAATCTTTCCAACAAGTTTTTGGTCTCCCCCAGACCGGCATTGTGGACACACGCACCTGGTATTCCCTCTTTGATGCCTACACGGGCATTGTCGAATCCGTACCCCTAGACACTTCCCAAAACGATGTGGTGCTGTATCCCGGCGTAGTACTGCGAGAGGGCACGACTAGTGAATATGTTCGGCTATTACAGATGTACCTGTCCTACATTCACGAAACCTATCCGGAAGTACCTGCTGTCAACAACACTGGCTATTTTGGCCCTATGACCAAAGCTGCTGTACTGGCATTCCAGTCGCTGTTTGGCTATCCGGAATCCGGCGTAGTCGGGGCGGCGTTATGGAATGCCATCACAAGCCTGTATTCTGATTTGAAGTACGGCTATGACAAACAACCCTATCAATCCCCCGGCTATATCATCACCTAGGAGGCGCGCACTATGGCATATACCGACAGCCAGCGGCGGCAGCATATACGAGAAGCCCAAACCTATTTGCACGGGCTGTCCCACAGCGATGAGACACTGCCGCCCCTGATTCCCGACGGAGTCTATGGACCCAACACCACATCCGCTGTATTGGCATTTCAAAAGGGTCACCAGCTGCGCCCCACCGGCGAAATCAACAATGCCACTTGGTTTGCCCTTGTCGATGCCTATCAGGATGTCTTTGGGATGCCGCAGCGAGCAAACCCGATGTTTCCACTTGGCACAGTTCGCTATACGCTGGGCGATAACGGTGACCCGATCTTTTTCATCCAGGGCGCACTTCAGGCATTGCGCACCTACTTTCCCGCCGTCCTGCCCGTATCCTCCACGGGGCAGTTTGACGAGGCAACCGACCGTGCCGTACGCCAGTTTCAAGCCCAGACGGCACTGCCCATATCCGGCGATGTCACCCCGGACACCTGGGCAGTACTTCTTTCAGCGCTGGACGCCTTGCGAAGCGCTGCCGCCGCCGCACGTACGGGAACAATTGCCCCATAAAAAGAAACTGTTCCACATCTTTTATGTAAATACACAAATACACAAAGATATGAAACAGGTTCTAAGAACAGGTTCTAAAGCTGCTGCACTTCACTTGTGCAGCATTTTTTTGCCCTGATCGCCTCACCAGATCATCCGGTAAGCTTTATCATAGGGCTTAATATGCGCAGGGTGATCTGTACCATACGCTAAGAGCTGCGAAGCCAACCCTTCTTCTGCCAGAAAGTCATGCAGCTGTGCATCGGTATATGGCTGCATCCCTGGACAATAGGCCGCCGCTGCAATGCGGACTCGGCCGTCCGTGTCGTACATCAGCCGGAACGGCCAAATCTTACAGTCAAAGGGCTTCTCCGTTCCCATGGTACAGCCCGTCTCGCACAGCATCGGACAGGCAAACAGAGCCGACCCTTCCAGCGGCGGTACGGAAAAGGTCTCCTCACCGTCTACTGCGCACAGCACCGCATCGGGCTGCTTCTGTCGGACCTGCGCCGCTGTCTCTTCCGGCAGCATGGGCATCTCCCACAAATCTGTCCGGTCAAACTGGCAGCAAATGCGGCACTTGGCGCAAGTCTCCGGCGAAAGAATCTTTTTTAACATCGCAAAACACCTTATTCAATAGGCACAATCCAGCCGAATTCATCCGGAATCTTACCCCACTGGATGCCTGTCAGCGTATCATAAATCATCTGCGAAACCGGACCGATCTTGTTATCATTGATGATCATTACCTTATCGCCCCATTTCAGATGGCCGACCGGAGAGATGACAGCCGCCGTACCCGTGCCAAAGATTTCTGTCAGTTTGCCGGCGTCGTAGGCATCGGCGATCTCCTGTATGGTGATACGCCGTTCCGATACCGGGATCCCCTTCTTGCGACACAGTTCCAGCGCAGACTTTCTGGTAATGCCGGACAGGATAGAGCCTGTTTCCAGTGAAGGTGTAATAACCTCTCCATCAATGACAAAAGCGATATTCATCGCACCAACTTCTTCGACATATTTCTGCTCCACACCGTCGAGCCACAGCACCTGGGAATAGCCCTGTTTATAGGCATCGTCTTGGCTATGCAGGGAAGCTGCATAGTTGCCACCGGTCTTGGCATAGCCAGTGCCGCCACGTACCGTGCGGACATATTTATTTTCCACATAGATATTGACCGGATCCAGCCCAGAAGAATAGTACGGACCCGACGGAGAGAGAATGATCATAAACAGATAATGTTCGCCCGGGTGTACGCCGAGGAACGGATCCACTGCAAAAATAAATGGACGGATATAGAGCGAGGCCCCTTCCTGATGCGGTACCCAGTCTTTTTCCACCGATATCAGTTCCTTCAGACATTGTAGCCCCAGTTCCACCGGCAGTTCTGGGATGACCAGACGCTCGTTAGAACGATTCAGACGCTTGAAGTTTTCATCCGGACGGAACAGCTGTACGCCGCCGTCTGCCCGGCGGTATGCCTTCAACCCTTCGAACACGGTCTGGCCATAGTGGAGACACATGGCAGCCGGGCTGAGTGTAATATCTCCATAAGGCATAATCACCGGGTCATGCCAACCCTGGCCTTCATCATAGGGCATCACTAGCATATGATCCGTGAAAATATGTCCAAAGCCCAGCTTGTTCTCATCTTGGGGCTTTTCCTTCGGACACGTGGTCAGTTGCTTCTTGATTTCCATTATAAAAACCTCTTTTTTGATAGTTTTGCCGCAAATCGTCAGAACTCCCAACCATTCGGGCGGCTTCGTTTTTCATTATAGCACATTTCTGCGCATTTGGGAATAAGTTTTTGAAAATTTTTTAGGTGAAGCGGTTATTTTTTTACAAATGTATATACATTTCAAGCCATCGTAAACAAATGAAAAGGAAGCGGTACATAAAGTTTTGGGTGACAACGTATGCAAACCGCTGACGTGACAACGCTGTGCGGACTTGCCTTTATGCGCGCAAAATCATTTCTTCTGTATCTCGCTGTATTTATTTTATCTGGTCTATTTGCTGTTGAATACTTGTCAGCCATGCTTCAGAGCCGTTTTCAATTTTTTTCAGCTGTTCCAAAAAATCCATGGTGCGGCATAGTTGAACAAATTGTTTGAAATAAGCTTCTTTATACACATCAGAATTCATTTTACTTCACCTCCCGCTGTTATTTCTTTTACTATATCTGAATTACAGATAAAAGCCAATATCTTAAATTCAGATATGGCATAATAGCGTGGGTGATAAAAATGTATCAACATATTCGAGCATTGCGAGAAGACCGAGAACTTCGGCAGCGAGAACTTGCGCAATATCTCCACATTTCGCAAAACACGTATTCCCAGTATGAGACGGGAGTCATTGCGCTGACGGCAGAAGTATTGATTCGCTTGGCGGCGTATTATGGAACGAGTGTAGACTATCTATTGGATTTGACAGATGAGCAGAAACCCTATCCGCGGAAAAAACAAGAGGCACCGAAATAGGGAATATCCCGTGCCATAAGATAAGAGCCTGTTCACGATGGCTTTTCAAAAAAAGCTATGCAGTTTTTTGCTGCACAGCCTTTTCTTTGGCCTATTCTTCCCACGGTGTCGTATACGCTGAATCTACACCCAGATATTCCTCCAGCGTCAGACCCAGCGATGTGATCTCCTTGGCCACATCCACGCCCACATAGCGAATGTGCCATGGTTCGTACTGATAGCCGGTAATGGTCTCCTTGCCCTCTGGGAAACGAACAATAAAGCCATACTCCGCACAGTGCTGTCCCAACCATGTTGCTTCTGCCGTTTCCCCAAAAGCATCATCAATCGTGTTGCAGTCAATGGTCAGTCCTGTCTGATGTTCCGAGTGCCCCGGCCGGGCGGAAAACGTATCGGCCATCTCCCAGCCGTACAGTTCGCTATAGTTATTATAAATCGTCACCTGATACTGATAATCCCGAAAGTCTGAACCAATATACAGATTCAGCCCTTCCCGCGCTGCATCCTCTTTCATCTTGGCGAATGCTTCCTGCACAACCGATTCCAGCCCCGGATTGTAGCTCTCCGGTAAACCGTACGTCTTATTAACAATCAGAATGTTGTCTATATAGGTACAGCCATCCTTTTGCTCCAGCCTGCGCACCGTTACAGGTACCGTCTGGGCAATGGCACTGTTGCCTTTTACAGAAACCGTAATCTCACACGTACCCGCCTGTACCCCCGTCACTGTACCCGATGCATCCACCGTGGCAACTGAGGGATCGCTGGTCTGCCAGGTCAAATCGCTGGCACGCGCCTGTCCTGTCGTCTCCATATGCACTGCAATGCCGGCCGTACCGCCTTCCAACACCGCTAGGAACTGATTGTCCACCCGTAACCCCAGGATATGCTCGTTCGTCTCCTGTGCCGACGCTTCTGTGGTAGTCACTGGCTGAGAATCCCCCTCCGCCGAGGCAATCACACCGCCATTGTCCGGCAAAATGCTGGTGTGCTTTTCGTCCGAAAAAAATAGAAGCCGTACCGAAAAGCCCAGAATGATAAACATAACATATAATAGTATCAAAATTACACCTACCCGGGAGAATCGCTCCCAAACGCCCTCTTTCGCTCGCCTTGCCATATTTTCTTCCTTTCTCCGGACGGATCGCCATAATTGGCACCGCCTCTGCTTTTTTACAACTTTGTCGTTTCCTTTCCTGCTTTTTCTCCGATTTGTAACATTTATGACAGTGATCGCAAAAATTCTTACAAACCGGTTACATCTCTAGTATTATACCACAATTCCTTTCGCCTGTCACGTGACAAAATGCACAAATTATTATATACGCAAGCCTTTTATTTTCTACATTTTGTGCATTTCGTAGGAAAGTATTCCTGCCGCTTTGGCGTTTTTCACAAAAAAATGCAATTTCCGTGATTTTTCTTGCACTTGTATACAAAATATGTTACAATGAAATGTACGGAGGATGTTTTGCAATTAGAACGGATGACGGCTGCACCCAAACGGACAGTCGTTTCCAGTTACATTTTTCAAAGACAGCACCAAATAAGTCATCCGAGGGGCTTTGTGCGGTGCCGCTCATACCAACCGGGGGCAAAAAAATTATACAGGACTGAAAAACTCTGTATGGTATGAGAACTTGTTCTCATAGAGAAAGTGCCCAGATTTTCGAGCCAATTTTTTCGGATGCAAGGCAGAGATGTGCAGGCAGGCTCTGTGCCTGGCAAGGATCTCTTACGCGACATCCGGGAAAGTGGGTCGAAAAGATGGGGGCGGACTCTACGAGAACAAGTTCTAAATAAGCCCTCTGACGAAAGGAGTATATTTTTATGACCGTAAAAACCAGATGCCTATCCGTGCTGACAGCAGCGGCACTGCTGGGGGCTTCCCTCGGCATCACGACAGCCGTACAGCCTGTCTCTGCGGCATCAGAATCTATCGAGGCTGATATGACCTGGGATACTGTAAAGATTGGCGGCGGTGGCTTCGTCTCCGGCATCATCACCGGGGATGACCAAATGTATGCACGAACAGATGTCGGCGGCGCCTACCGCTATGATTATGAACAGGACGCATGGGTACAGCTCCTAGATTTTCTGGATGAGGCAGATCGAGGCTATCTGAGCGTCGATGCCATGTGCGTGGATCCAAGCGACGATGACACGCTCTATCTTCTCTGCGGATGCGCTTACTTCAGCGATGCACGAACAGCCATCTTCCGCTCGCATGACGGCGGCGAAACCTTTGACATAATCGATGTCACCGATCTGATTCAGGTACATGGCAACGGCGCTGGCAGACAGTTCGGCGAATCCATCGCCGTCGATCCGGACAACCCCGACATCATCTACTGCGGCGGCGATGTCACAGCCGGTTCTTCTGCGCTGATTATGAGTGAGGACGGCGGCGACACATGGGCACCGGTAGAGGGCTATGATGACCTAGGACTGTATACCAATAATATCAAATGGCCGACCTGGACGACGCACAGCGTTCGCGCTCTGTCCAATGGCGAATACAGCACCCAAAATGGTGTAGGATCGATTGCCATCCAAAATGGCAAAGTCTATGTGACCACCTCCATCGCCGGTGTAACCAATGTTCATATGGCGGATATCGGCGTAGACAGCACTTTTGAGCCGTTGAGCAATGCACTCCCAACCAATTACTATCCATCCCGTATCAACGTCGATGCAGACGGCAACTTATTAATCAGCTATGTGGCAGGCATTGTCTTTGACGGGAGCGCCGGCGGTGCTTACAAATATAACACCACCACAGGGGAAGTCACCGATATTTCGCCTTCCAGCAACGGCTTTGGCGCGATCTACAGTGACCCAAATGATGCCAATCGGCTGGTTGCCACAACTTGTGGCCTGTGGTATTCACAGCTTTGGTACGAAAATGCCTGGGAAGATGAGAATGTCGCATGGGGCGACCGTTTCTTCAAATCCGAAGATGGCGGTGCAACCTGGACCAGCATGACCCCTGGCAATA
>CASDUD010000042.1 GCA_949283725.1 uncultured Ruminococcus sp. | reverse complement strand
AATATATCAAAAAATATTATACGCAGAGTGCTCCCGAAGCTGTTCCGACTTTTGATTATGAAGCTGAAATCGCTAAGCTTGAACGAAAGCTCGACGCTCTGATTGATATGCGTACTGACGGAGAGATTACCAAAGGGGAATATAACAAGAAGCGTGCTGAATATGAAGCACAAATCAAAAACCTCAGAAGTCAGGCGCCATCTATATCCCCTGCAACTCCCAAAGCTGATACACTTGACCTTGATAAGATTATCTTCGCGTTAAATGACATTTCCGACAGTAAAACAGAGCTCGGACGCGAGGTGTTGGAAGATATCGTTTCATCTGTTGTTCCTACAAGCGAGGGAGTGTATGAATGGCATCTGATGACGAAGCCTGATACGGAAACGCAGGTTAATCTTGCGGTCAAGGGCAGAGCGAACTCAAAAGAAAGACCGTATGTGTATTTATACGGCGAGGAAGCGGACAAAACCGCTTCCGATGTACATAATATCTCCATTGTCAATTTTGACTGCCTACGCAGATTACTGCACAGGCTGCTATCAAGAACAAGTAATCCGTAAATTCGTTTTAACCCACACCCACCACCGGCACCTATCTCTGCCTCCCCTTGTGCAGGATGCTGTCGAACTGGGATGTGATACGTAAATCCATCATTCACCCACCCGCCTAAGGGCAGATGGGTGTGCCTGCGGACAGGCAGCACAACCAGAAACCCGCAAATTCACAAAAAGTCCCCCTTTTGAACCGGACAGGCTCAAAAGGGGGACTTTTTTGATTGAAATCGGAGGAAAAAGAAAATGGACAAGTGTGCGAATTATTCGGTTAGGTCGCTAAGATCGAGGATAGGACAACCAGCATCGATCGATTTGGCAGGATAGCCGCTTGGATTGACTAAATCCAGATATAAATTCCCGAGCCAATCCTCATCCACCAGATATGCCAGCTGTACCGTTGCGCTTTCACCAGGTGCAAGATCATAAATACCATTTTTCTCATGCCCATGTTGGGTAGCAAAGCTAAAGAAACTGTTATCAGCCATTAGCTCCCCTGCAGTTTCCCAATTATACTCAATGCCTTCGTCCCAATCCTTCACACGCATATCTACAATGTGGTTGTCCTCAAGCTGGAACAGCGGTGCAAAAATCCCAACGCCAGCGGACTCTGCACCTTCATTGGTATAGGTCAGTTCCAGCACCAGTACCTGCATGGTCGTAGTTTCTTCTGAAATCACCTCATCCAGAGAATTGATTCCATCCCCATAGTGAATCAACGAACGCTTTGCAGTGATTTTTCCGTTTTCGTCCAGATAACCACGATAATCTGCATCTAATCCTATACAATCCGTGTTAATTCCAGTGAAATCATCTTGCAAGGCAGCACGATTGATGGTGACGCTGAAATCGCCATCCATGCCACTTAAGGCAACTGTATCACCAACGTTACACAGGTTCAGATTCTCCGGTTCAAACTGCAAAGGAATTGTAATTTCGACTCCTTCTGCATTCATCTTTGCATCGTCCCAGATGGATGCCGTCTCTGTCTCCGCTGGCACTAAGGTTAGGTGTTCCGCAATCTGTCGGGTTTCTTCCTCACTCATACCGTTTACATAGAGTTGCGCCACATACAGGGTGTCGGTGAATGCCACCCACATTTCATCATAGCCTGCATCACGCTGCACATACATGACAGTATTGCCACTTTTGGTGGTATAGGTTTCCTGACCTGTCACATATTCCGTCATCGTAGAAAGCGTCATGGTATCGGAAGGCAGCTTCCAGAACAGCGGCGTCATGGCCATATCACTTGTTTCGCTGCGATACTTGCCGTCCTCGCTACAGGTCAATTCCTCTGGCAGCCAGCCGTAGGACAGAGCCATAACCTGGTCGGATGTATTGGTTCTGGCATCGATCTGGATGGCGTTGCGGTGCGGATCCGTTCGGGTCTGCCACGCTTGGTATATCTGACTGGCGCCGACCGCCACACTTGGCACAAGAATCGCCGCACAAGCTGCTGCCGTCAGCAAAATGGTCATCGTTCGTTTCATCGTAAACCGCCTTTCTGTTGCAAAAGTAAGGAGCTTTTTCTTTTTTTGTTCGTATGCGTCAGAAAATGTATGTTCCGGCGCATCGGATGAAAAAGCATTTTCTACAATCGTCTCCCATTCTTCCGGGTCATACGGAAAATAGTTGTTCATAGCTTGTCACTCCTTTCGCACGCATCATGGATTTTCTGGCTCGTTCAAACCGTTTGCGCACGGTACTTTGCTTCATGGATACACGCTGTGCAATCTCTCGAAAGGATAGTCCTTCCACACAGCGCAGCAGCACAATCTGGGTATCCGTCTCGCTGAGCACCTGAAGCATATCCTCTACCGCCGCCTGCTGCTCTGTATAACAAATCGCCTGTTCCAGCGGGTCGTCTCCATCCGGTATCTGATAGACAGCGGCATCCCACGGCGCACGTCTGCCCTGTTCTTGAGCGTTACGGCGATACTGGTCGATGGCCTTGCTCCGAATCAGACGGATGATGTACTGCTTTGTTCGAGCGCTCTCCGGCTCGTCAAATTTGTCCAGATGACGCAATAGGTAACAGAACGCCTCAGATACCGCATCCTCTGCCTGCTCAGGATGGTGCAGAATCGAATAGGCAATGCGATACATCGGCTGTTCATAGAGCTGATACAGCAGGCAGACTCGTTCTTTGCGTGTGTATGCCTGTGCCATTGTGATTCACCTCCATTAGGCGGCAGACGGGAGATTGTACCCGCTGCCTTCCCTGTGTCCAGCGGTCTGCCGCTGCATCACAAGTCCCTGTACAGACGAATGCGCCGGCTGCATCCGCCTTCATATCATATCACGTACAGCCCCCCGCATTTGTGACAGCCTTTTCTCCCCGATTGGAAAAATCAAACATCCATTTTATGGAATATAAAAGAACAAAAAAATGCCCGGAAGGCGAGGGTACGCCATCCGGGGTCTCACAAATCAAATTACAATAGAACAAAAGAAAGGAGACAACAAAACGAGTGATAAGTCAAAGTCTGCTTATGATTCAAAAACACAAGGAGGAATAATATCTTGTATTCGATACAGACCGTACTGCTTATCACGTTCTTATTATACACGATTCTCCTCCATTCGTCAAGAGATTTTCTCGAAAAATACAATCTTTTGTAGAAACACACAATATGCGTGTTATGATATTGCATATTTTCCGTCAATATCATACAATATTTGGCATATAATGCACCGTTTGATGTATGCCAAGTGCCCAAAAAGCCTATTTTTTCTGCGGTATATTCTGTGCGTTCTGCGGCATACTAGTGATGCATCCTGGCGGAAACGGACAAGTATTTCGCCAGTGTCTGCGGAAAAGAGGTGTTCTTTTGTTATGTGGGATAAACTCGCACTCATCGTGCTTATCATCGGCGGTGTCAACTGGGGCCTGGTCGGCATTTTCGAATTCGACCTGGTCGCCTGGCTCTTCGGCGGCGCAACATCTTTCATCAGCCGTGCCGTGTATATCCTGGTAGCGATTGCGGCGCTGTGGTGTATGACGCTGCTCTTCCGAAAGGATGCTGTTACCGAGCCTGCCATGGCAGAACGCCGCTGACCCATAGGGCAGCAGCGCATATAAGGTGGTGCTGCCAAAAGAGTTTGTGAAACTTTCGTTTCACAGGCTCTTCTTTTTTGGGGATATATATGAACTTGTTCTCATAGCGTCCGTCCCATCTTTTCGACCAATTTTCCCGGCTGCTACGTGAGAAATCCTTACCAGGCACAAAACCTGCCTGCGGATTCCTGCCTGGCATCCGAAAAAATTGACTCAAAATCCTGGACACTTTCTCTATGAGAACAAGTTCTATCACTCATATTTCACTGCCGCCCTGCATACCATGACAGCAGTGACATACAGGAACCGCAAAACAAATTCCGCTTTGCCGCTCGGCACGTATCTTGTTTGCGATTTGTTCCGTGTTTCCCTAGAAGGAGGTCCCACAAACTATGGCAAATCATCCCAAAACCCCAGAAGAATACCAGGCGGAACTCCTGCGGCTCTATCAATTGGCACGGGCCGCCGCGCCGCCCACCGAATCTGTGAAAAAACCACCTGTTCCTCAGGCCGCCCCCACCGATGCCCCAGCGGTATCCGCCATGCAGGGAGAAACAGACGCGCCACCGAAAGTACCGCCTGCCGCCCCGACTCTGCCGACAGAAGAGAATCTCCCGACAGAATCCGCTGAACCACCAGCAGTACAAACCCCAAAAAGCACACCGCCGAGCCCAAACATCTCGGAGGAAATGTCCATGGAAACGCCTGCGCCAGAGCAACACCCACTGGATCATACAGCGAACGAAAGCCAAACACCTGCCGTTGAAATGCCACCGGTACTATCTCACCCGTCAGAACCGGAAATGACGTCTGAAGCGACACCTGCGCCTGCACAACCGAATATTCCGGAGAAGGAGCGCAGCATCGGCTGGATTCAGGTCATCACCCGTACTGCTAACAACGCT
>CASDUD010000041.1 GCA_949283725.1 uncultured Ruminococcus sp. | reverse complement strand
CAGCTTTCCGGCGGCATGAAACGGCGTGTCGGTATTGCACAGGCATTGATCGGTGATCCACGCATTTTGATTGTAGATGAGCCGACAGCTGGGCTTGATCCAGAAGAGCGCGTCCGCTTTCGCGGCGTCCTTTCCCGGTTTGCCAAAGACGGAAGATGCGTTCTGCTTTCCACGCACATTGTAGAAGATGTTTACCAACTCTGTGAGCAGTTGGCCGTGTTGCGAAAGGGAACGCTCTTTTTCAACGGAAGCCCTGATGAACTGCTTTCTCATGTAGCCGGAAAAGTAAAGATCATCGAACTGGCAAATGAAATGGATTTGATTGCCCTGCAAAAGAAAACCGTGGTTCTTTCCACGACCTATGAACACAACAAAATTCAAGCCCGCATCATGGACGAAACAGGTGATTTCTCGGAACGGGCTGTGCCGGAAACGCTGGAAGATGCCTATGTGTACTGCATGGGAGGAAAGTCTTATGAGTAAAATGCTGTCGATTGCAAAGTATGAATACAAAATGCAGATTAAGCGCATTGCAGGATGGATCGTTCTGCTCTTTGTGCTGGTATCATCCATGATGGACTGCCTGCCGATTGCGTCTAATCTGGCGAGAATAGAATTTTTAGGGGATATTCATTACTATGTACGCCGCGTGTTTTCCTTTGATGGATTGCTCCTGCTATTTGGCGTCTTTTTTCTGACTGCTGGACGAATGGTAGATGACTGTAAAACACACCGCAGGGATTTATTTATGACTGCCCCGATCCGAAAGAGCCATTACATTGGCGGAAAATTCATTGGTAATTTTCTGTTTGCCCTCACTTTGATGTATGTGCTGCTGCTTGTATCAATTATTGGATTTATCATGTTCAATCCATCAAATACGGTAGCTTTGGAATACATAAGCGCCGTTTTCAGCGTTTCTTTGTGCATCATACTCCCCGCGGCCTTTTTTGTGGTAGCCAGCAGCGTGATGCTGCCGGAACTTGTAGATATTCGGTTGGTCTATTTGGTGTATTCCATTTTGTTCCTTATCAATGCCTTTACCAGCGATCAAGCAGAACCTATCCCATTCTACATTTTTACGCAAGGTGATTTAGCAAAACTGATCTGGCAGCATCCGAATTTTCTTCAAATCCATGTGGGGAGCGCCTGTCTGAATTTGGTCTTTATGATGGGAGTGGGTATTCTGGCAATCGCCCTTGTTGCAGTAAAACGGCATTTTTGGAGGGCGGAGTGATGACAAAACTTGAAGCGAAAATAGTAGGGATCAATCCTCTTTGGATTTCGGCTTTATTGACCGCTGCTTTTTTAATCGTCTGCGCTACCGGCGGCGACAATGTAAATTGGGGATATTTAGGCTTTGAAGTTATATTCCCGTTTTATACGGCGATTGCGGTTGGCGAATGGTGCAGGACAAGAGCGGATCAGATGTTTGATGTGATTTCCGCGCAGGGAAAATCTATTTTTCTGTGGATTGTACGCAGATTTCTCTTGCTGTTCGTGACGGTTACGATTTTCGCAGTTATTGGGATACTCGGTACAGTTATCATCACAAAAACCGCTTCCGTGGGAGAACTGCTACTAATTTTTCTGCCGACTGCCTTTTTTCTGTCCAGTGTGTGCATAGTGCTATCTCTGTTGAGTAGCGTGCCGCATATTCCCACAATGGCAGCCGGTGTGATATGGCT
>CASDUD010000040.1 GCA_949283725.1 uncultured Ruminococcus sp. | reverse complement strand
CATCCGGCAGCAGAATCAGAATCAGAATCAGAAGCGGCAGAAGAAATTGAAAAAGCAGCTTCGCAGCCAGTTTCTATGGCGGCGGCAGCTACAGCAGAGGAGAATGAAGTTGAAGAGTAAAAAAGTGCCCATGCGGCTTTGTGTGGGATGCGGAGAGATGCGGCCTAAAAAAGAGTTGGTTCGGATTTTGAAAGATCCCGATGGAAAGATTACCTTGGATTTTACGGGAAAAAAGTCGGGACGAGGTGCCTATTTGTGCAAAAAGCTGGAGTGTTTCCAGGCGGCACAAAAGGGGCATCGGATTGAACGTTCCTTTGGATGCCGTGTTTCAGAAACGGTATATGAGGAGATGAAAGATGCACTACAAGCGGAACTGGCAGGGCATTCTGAGCATCTGTCGTAAATCCGGCAGACTGGCTATGGGGCTTGAACCCGCTAAGGATGCGCTGGTGCGTGGAACGGCGGCAGGGCTGCTCATGGCAAGTGATGCCTCGGAAAAGTCCAAGAAGGAGGCGTACTATTTCAGCGCACAGGCGCAGGTGCCCTGTTTGACACTGCCCCTTTCTAAAGGGGAACTGGGTCAGTATATCGGCAGAGCGTGCGCGGTGCTGGCGGTGTGCGACGAGGGCTTTATGCGGCGTATGCAGGCCATTGCCGCACAGGATGAAGCGGACAATGGGACGGCTTCCATAGAAAAAACATAGTGTAATCAAAACCAGGTTTCGTACGGTGTCGCGGGGCATCTCTCCGCACGCCCAGATATGAAACAGGCGTTGAAGGGATAGAAACAGAGAATTGTACCGAGAGAGACGCATTTTTGCGCAGCTGTTCGGCGTGAAACAGGAAGAGGAGGATTTTCGCCTATGACGAAGAAAGTAAAGCTGAGTGACGTGGCACGGGATTTGCATATCTCCACACAAGAACTGATCGCATTTTTTCAACAGCGGGATGAAAAGGGTATTAAGAAAAAAGGCGTGACCGGACTGACGCCGGAAGAAATCAACCTGGCACTAGAGCATTATTCACAAAAGGCACAGGTGGAAAACTTTGATGCCTACTTTGCCTCAAAGGATACCCAGCGTTCGAGACAGGCAGAGAAAAAGCCGAAGGGAAATCGGCCGGCAGACAAGAAGGCTTCTGAGAAAAAAGCTTCAGAGAAAAAGACATCAGACAAAAAAGCCGCTGATAAAGCGGATAAGAGAGGTTCTGAAAAGAGAGCCGAAGAAAAGAAACCGGTACCAGCCGTCTCAAGGCCCGAAAAAGGCAAGGCGGGTCAGTCCGCCACTCCATCGAGAAAAGAGGGCGGAAAGAAGCAGAAACCGGCAGCCAAGGCGCAAAAGCATGGCGAACGACTGCACGTGGAGGTGGAGATGGCGTCCACCGGCAGCATGACGACCGAGAAACGCCGCACCGTCGACACCCGCGGCTCCTATGTGGATTTGGATAAGTACAACCAGCGGTATGAGCAGATTGCGCCGGCGACAAAGTATAGCAGTGACCGGTATTCGACCCGGAAACAGAAAATCAACCAGAAGTCTGCCCAGCGCGGCAAACAGAAATATTCCAGCAAGCGGGAGACGGAGCAGGATAAGCTGCGCCGGCTCGAACTGGAGCGGGCACGAAAGCAACAGCTGCGTGTGCGCATTCCGGACAGCATCACCGTTGGAGAACTGGCCACGCGTCTGAAGGTGACGGCGACAGAGGTCATCAAAAAGCTGATGCAGCTTGGCGTGATGGCGACGATCAACGAAGAAATCGACTTTGATACGGCATCCCTCGTGGCAGAGGAGCTTGGCGCAAAGGTAGAACGAGAAGTGATCGTGACCATCGAAGAGCGACTGATTGAAGAGGACGATGGCGCGGAGGACACCGAGGAGCGCTGCCCGGTTGTCGTAGTTATGGGGCACGTAGACCACGGAAAGACCTCGATCCTCGATAGAATTCGGCACGCCCACGTCACGGAAGGTGAAGCGGGCGGCATCACCCAGCATATCGGTGCCTACCAGGTGACGTATGAGGGCAAGGAAATCACCTTCCTGGATACGCCGGGTCATGAGGCGTTCACCGCCATGCGTGCCCGTGGGGCGAATATTACCGATATCGCCATCCTCGTGGTGGCTGCCGATGACGGCATCATGCCCCAGACGGTGGAATCCATCAATCACGCTAAGGCGGCGGGCGTTTCTATCATCGTTGCCATTAATAAGATGGATAAAGAAGGCGCGAATCCGGAACGTGTGAAGGAAGAACTGACGAAATATGGTCTGGTGTGCGAAGAATGGGGCGGCGATATCATCTGCGTGCCGGTGTCTGCCAAGACGGGCGAGGGCATCGATGAGTTGCTGGAAAATATCCTATTGGTGGCTGAGACAAGCGAACTGAAGGCGAATGCAAACCGCCGAGCAAAGGGTACGGTGGTAGAAGCGCGTCTGGACAAGGGCAGAGGTCCCATTGCGACACTGCTGGTGCAGAACGGTACATTGTATACAGGCGATATTATCATTGCGGGCACAGCCGTTGGACGTGTGCGTGTGATGACCAACGATAAGGGCGTTGTGGTGAAGTCGGCAGGGCCGTCGGTGCCGGTAGAAATCACGGGGCTTGCAGAAGTGCCGGAGGCAGGCGATGTGTTTAATGCGGTAGAGGATGAGCGCCTGGCAAGAGAACTGGTAGACCAGCGCAAGCACGAGGCGAAACAGGCGAAGTTCAATGCGTACCAGAAGGTGACGCTGGAAAATCTGTTCAGCCAGATCGAACAGGGCGAGATGAAGGAACTGTCGCTGATTGTCAAAGCGGATGTGCAAGGTTCGGTAGAAGCCGTCACCCAGTCGCTGGAAAAACTGTCCAACGAAGAAGTGCGTGTGCGCGTCATCCACGGCGGCGTAGGCGGCATCAAGGAAGGCGATGTGATGCTGGCGAGTGCATCGAACGCCATCATCATTGGCTTTAACGTGCGTCCCGACCAGACGGCAGAGGAGATTGCCGCACGGGACAATGTGGACATCCGCACCTATCGTGTCATCTATGATGCCATCGAAGAAATCGAGACGGCGATGAAGGGGATGCTGGCACCGAAGTTCCGTGAAGTGGTGATGGGACGTATCGAGGTGCGCCAGGTCTATAAGATTTCAAATGTCGGTGCGGTCGCCGGGGCGTATGTACTCAACGGAAAAGTCACCCGCCAGTGTGAGATCCGTGTGGTACGCGATGGCATTGTGATTGCCGAGGATAAGATGTCGAGCCTAAAGCGGTTTAAGGACGATGTAAAGGAAGTCGGCGAGAGCTTTGAGTGCGGTATTACGCTGGAGAAGTTCCGCGACTTTAAGGAAGGCGACATCTTTGAGGCGTTTATTATGGAGGAGTATCGGGACTGATCTGTGATGCCATAGGCATCCGCCCACTGGGTGATATGCATCGGAAAGGAGTGCCATCGCATGGCAAATTTCAAAACCAATCGAACCGAAGAAGATATTCTCCGGGAAATGACGGCGATCTTGCGGGAACTGAAAGACCCCCGCATTGACCCGATGCTGACCGTGGTACGGGCAGAATTGTCCCGGGATCTGTCGGACTGCAAGATTTTTGTCTCCAGTCTTTCCGGGCAGGCACGGGCGAAGGAATCGTGCCAGGGACTCGACAGCGCGGCGGGCTTTATCCGCCGGGAGTTGCTGCATCGGCTGAAGATTCGCAAGTGCCCGGTGCTGCACTTTGTGGCAGATGACTCCATTGCCCATAGTGCCAAAATCAACCAGATGCTCCATCAGATCCATCCGGTGGAAGAACCGGCGGTTCCGGACGACGAAAACGAAGCGTGAGGAGGATAGGATGCAGGAACTTACGCCAAAACAGGCAGCCGACTGGTTGATACAGTGCGAAGATGCCCACATTCTCGTGCACCGCAGTCCGGATGGAGACTGTACGGGTGGCGGATTTGCGCTGCTGCATATGCTGCGCCAGATGGGGAAGCGGGCGGCAGTGGTTTGCGAGGATGGGATCCCAGAGCGGTATGGCTTTTTGTGCCCGCCGGATGCGCAGGCAGCCCCCGATTTTGCGCCTCAGTGCGTCATCTCGGTGGATGTCGCCGATAAAAAGCTGCTGGGCGCGCGTACAGAGGCGGTATATGGAGAACGGGTGGATCTTTGCATCGACCATCATATGTCCAACGTGCCCTTTTCGCCGTATCGCTGTTTGAATGGGCAGGCCGCAGCGGCTTGTGAAGTGCTGTACGACATTTTGCAGCATCTGCCCGTGACGCTGACGGATGCGATGGCGGCTTGCCTATATACCGGCATCGCCACGGATACCGGCTGTTTTCAGTTTGACAACGCACGGGCGGCCACGCATCGGGCAATAGCAGACCTAATGGAACGCTGCCCGGGTGTGCCCTATGCGTGGATCAATCGCCAGATGTTTGCGGTGAAGAGCCTGGGGAGACTGCGGCTGGAACAGCGTATGGTGGATCAGCTGGAAATCTATCGGGGCGGGGCTTGTGTGCTGATGTGCATCACCCAGGCGTTTATGCAGCAGTATCAGGTGGACGAAGCAGAGCTGGAAGGCATCGCGGGATTTCCCCTGCAAGTGGCGGGTGCCGAGGTGGGCATCACCATGAAGGAAAAGGAACCGGGCTTGTTCCGGGTGTCCATGCGATCGGCTGACCGGGTGAATGTAGCCGCCATCTGTCAGCGTCTGGGCGGCGGCGGCCATGTGAAGGCGGCAGGCTGTCAAGTCACCGGTACGGCCGAAGCGGCCAAGCGGAAACTCCTAGATGCGATCATGGAGGGCTGGAACGATTGATGGAACAGACAGAGATCCAGGGCGTGCTTTGTATGCATAAGCCCCAGCAGTTCACCTCCTTTGATGTGATCGGCAAGCTTCGGGGAATTTTGCGGATTCGCCGGCTCGGACATACCGGTACACTCGACCCGATGGCAACGGGTGTGCTGCCCATATTGGTGGGCAAGGCGACACGGGCGTGTGATATACTCCCCGACCAGGATAAGACCTATCGGGCATCGGTGCACTTTGGCATGGAGACGGATACCGAGGATATCTGGGGCAGCCAGACGGCGGTCTATCCCGAAATGCAGGTGACGCGGGCAAAGCTGGAACAGGTGCTGCCCCAGTTTGTGGGCGAGATCTCCCAGCTGCCACCGATGTATTCGGCGGTATCGGTTGGGGGTGCGCGTCTCTATACGCTGGCACGCAAGGGCGTGACCGTGGAGCGTCCGGCAAGAACGGTGCGTGTGGATTCTATTGTGCTGGAACATTGGGATGCGGCACAGCAGACGGCCGTGCTGACGGTGTCTTGCGGCAAGGGAACGTATATCCGCACGCTGCTTTCGGACATCGGAAAGGCACTCGGCGGGGGCGGTGTGATGACATCGCTCTGCCGCACAAGTGCCAGTGGCTTTCGGCTGGAACAGTGTTATACATTTGAACAAGTGGCACAGATGTGCCAGGCAGGCACGCTCCAGCAGTACTTAATCCCCACGGAAAAGTTGTTCGAGCGGCTGCCGGCGGTATATTTGTCCGAGAAATTGTCCCGGCTCTATGCCAACGGTGTGAAGCTGTCTTTGGAACAGGTAGCGGATCTACTCCCCACAGCGGATCGCTATCGGGTGTATGGCGCAGGCGGCCGCTTTTTGGGCACAGCGGTCACAGACCGTGCCGCACAAGTGCTGCGGGTGGAGAAGAATTTTGGATAAGGTCCCACCGTATGATCAAAATAGTGCGACAGGCTCTATGAAAAAGATATCGGGGAACCGCTGAAAATCTGGCAGCGCAATCTGCGCATGGAGTCGGATCAGCGTTTCCGTAAAACAGGCTTTAAGGCAGGCAGAAAGGCGGCGCAGTGTTTGGAAGAACAAAAATGGAATTCTATGTCCCCACATGGCGGAAGTGCCGTGGCACTGGGGTTGTTTGACGGCGTACATCTGGGACACCGTGCGGTGCTGGCGATGACGGCGGCCTGTGCCATAGCTCAGCAGTTAACCCCCTGTGCCTTTACCTTTGCTGCGGACTCCATCCCGGCGAAACAGGGCGTACCGCTTGCCTTTTTATATACCGATGCCCAGAAGCGGCGCCTGATGCAGGCGTGCGGGATCGCCCATGTCTACTGCCCAACCTTTTCTGCGCTGCGGCATTTGGATGGCGAGGCGTTCTGTCGCCATGTGCTGGTGGAGATGCTCCACGCCCGAGAGGTCTTTTGCGGCGATGATTTTCGATTTGGCGCAGGGGCGGCGTGGGATGTCGAGGCGCTCGAACGCTTCGGGGCGGCGATGGGCTTTCGGGTGCATCGCGTACCGCCGGTGCGCTGGGGGACACAGGTCATCTCCTCTACCGCCATCCGCCAGGCGGTGCGCAGCGGCGAGATGGAACAGGCACAAAAGCTGTTGGGGGCACCCTATCAGATCTGCGGCGCGGTGACGCACGGCAAGTCGCTGGGGCATACCCGCCAGGTGCCGACCATCAACCTGCCCTTCGCCAGCGGTCAGCTGGTGCCGCGGCACGGCGTGTATGTGTCCTATACGCGCACATCCGAAGGGGGCTATGATTCGATTACGAATGTGGGCATCAACCCGACGGTAAGCGACAGCCAGCCGCCGGTGGCGGAGACATATCTACTGCATTTTTCTGGTGATTTGTACGACCAGCCGTGTCAGGTGGAACTGCGCCATTTTTTGCGGGCGGAGCAAAAGTTCCCGGATACGGACGCGCTCTATGCCCAGATTGCGGCAGACCAGGCGGCGTGCCGCCAGTGGCTGACACAGCATCCTTCGGGAGAAGCATAATTGGAGAATCCATCGGCGTAAGCAAGAGGTACGCCGAATACCATACAAGGAAAGGAAGAAAATGACCCAATGAGTAAACGAGTGAGAACGAGATTTGCCCCGAGTCCGACGGGCTATATGCACATCGGCAATCTACGCACGGCGCTGTATGCCTATCTGATTGCCAAGAAAAACGGCGGCGACTTTATCTTGCGGATTGAGGATACCGACCAGGAGCGTTATGTAGAAGGTGCAGTAGACGTGATCTATGACACGCTGCGTGTGGCAGGCCTGCGCTGGGACGAAGGTCCCGACATCGGCGGGCCGGTGGGACCCTATGTACAGTCGGAGCGTATGGGCATGTTCAAAGCCTATGCGGAGGAACTGGTGCAGAAAGGTCATGCCTACTACTGCTTCTGCGACAAGGAACGGCTGGAGGAGGTGCGTAAGATCCAGGAGGCATCCCATATTGCCCCCATGTATGACCGGCACTGTCGGGATCTGTCACCGGAAGAAATTCAGGCAAAGCTGGATGCAGGGATTCCCTATGTCATTCGCCAGAAAATGCCGCTGACGGGCACCACCACATTCCACGACGAGATTTATGGGGATATCACCGTGGAAAACAGCACGCTCGATGACCAGATCCTCATCAAGACCGATGGGATGCCGACCTATAATTTTGCCAATGTGGTGGATGATCACCTGATGGGAATTACCCACGTGGTGCGGGGCAACGAGTATCTTTCTTCAACGCCGAAATATAACTTGCTGTATGAGGCATTCGGCTGGGATGTGCCGACCTATATTCACTGTGCACCGGTGATGAAGGATAAAACGCATAAGCTGTCTAAGCGCAATGGCGATGCCTCGTTCCAGGACTTGATGGAAAAGGGCTATCTTCCCGAGGCGGTCATCAACTTTATCGCGCTGCTGGGCTGGGCGCCGACCGGGGAACAGGAGATCTATACGCTGGAAGAATTGCAGCAGGTATTTGACATCCAAGGCATCAGCAAAGCGCCTGCCATTTTTGACAGCCAAAAGCTGCGCGCCATCAATGGCATCTACGTGCACAAGATGACACCAGAGGCGTTTTTGGAACAGGCAACGCCGTGCATTCGCCAGACGGTGCATCGCACAGATGTGGATTTGGCACTGCTTTGCAGTGTGCTACAAAACCGTACAGAGGTATTTTCGGATATTCCAGAGCAGGTGGACTTTATCGACGCCATGCCGGATTATGATCTGGAGATGTACCGCCATAAGAAAATGAAAACCACGCCGGAGACGGCACTCGAAGCGCTGCGGGCGGCGCTGCCGGTGCTGGAAGGCGTGGCAGAGTGGGATGTGACGCATATCCACGAGGCACTCTTTGGCAAGATCGCAGAACTGGGCGTAAAAAATGGCTGGATGTTGTGGCCGGTGCGCACAGCCGTTTCTGGCAAGCAGTTTACGCCGGGCGGCGGCGTGGAACTGTGCGCCATCTTGGGCAAAGAGGATACCCTCGCCCGAATCCAGACGGCCATCGATCGGCTGGCCGCTATGTAATATTGGGGCACCTTTTTATACGGAGTTTTTGGGTAGATTTTGTCGCTTTCGCCATAAGGCAACACCGCACAAAGACTACCTGTCGGAGCGGGAAAAGCGCAGGCAAAAAGCATCTTTCGGGAAACCATCACGTTATTATCACAATCGGCTGTTAGAATAGGGAAGAAATGCCGTGCCCCTGGCTTGTGGCGCGGTAAATCGGACAGAGCCGTCGGTTTCTGAAACAGACGCGCAAAGCTGTGCAATAAAAGGAGGCAATCACTAGAATGATTGAAGTCAAACATCTGACCAAGCACTATGGTGACAAGGTCGCTGTGAAAGATATCAGTTTTACCGTGGAGGACGGCGAGATCCTGGGGCTTTTGGGGCCGAACGGCGCCGGAAAATCCACCACGATGAATATGCTCACAGGCTACATCAGCTCGACTTCGGGACAGGCACTGATTAATGGTGTAGACATTCTCGAAGATCCCATCAAGGCAAAGGCACAGATCGGCTATCTGCCAGAACTGCCGCCGCTGTATATGGATATGACGGTCATGGGCTATCTGAATTTTGTTTATGATTTGAAAAAGTGTAAGCTGCCCCGCCGTTCGCACCTCAAGGATGTGTGCAATCTCTGTAAAATCAGCGATGTTTCCAACAGAGTCATCAAGCACCTGTCCAAGGGCTATCGCCAGCGTGTGGGCGTGGCGCAGGCACTCATCGGCAATCCGCCGATCTTGATCCTGGACGAGCCGACCGTCGGACTCGACCCGAAGCAGATCCTGG
>CASDUD010000039.1 GCA_949283725.1 uncultured Ruminococcus sp. | reverse complement strand
CTGGAACATCGGCAACTCGCTTGACGCTGCTTCCAGTCCAGGATTGAGCCAGGAGACCAGCTGGGGCAATCCAAAGATCACACAGGAACTCATCGATGCTGTAAAAGCAAAGGGGTTCAACACCATTCGAGTGCCAACTACTTGGTACAACAATACTACCATCTCCACCGATGCAGATGGTAGTACAGTTTATACCATCAATGCAGACTGGCTTGCTCGTGTGAAAGAAGTGGTGGACTACGCCTACCAACAGGATATGTATGTCATCTTGAATCTGCATCATGAAGAGTGGATCAATCGTCCAGACTTTCCGGATGCATACGAGGAAATGTCTCCGCGCTTGATTCAAATGTGGCAACAAATTGCTGCTTACTTCAAAGACTATGGTCAACGACTGATTTTTGAAGGAATGAACGAACCTCGCCAAACAGACGTTTCTTACGAATGGCAAGGCGATGCGGCGTGTTATGAGGTGGTCAACCAACTGAATGCAGATTTCGTTCACACGGTGCGCTCGGTAGAATCCCCTTATCAAGATACCCGTCTTTTGATGATCCCCTCCTATGCCGCTTCTGCTTATTCCAGCATTTATGCTGCTCTCGAAGTGCCAGACGATCCTTATGTTGCTGTTTCACTCCACGCCTATACCCCCTATGATTTTGCCATGGGAGACGGCGACCATACGCAGTTCAACAACAAAAACCAAAGTGACCTCGATGCGCTCTTTTCAGATATTCAGTACTATTTCACCGATCGAGATATTCCTGTAGTTATGGGTGAATTCGGTGCTTCTAATTATAATAATACTGAAGCACGGTGTGACTGGGCAACATATTATCTGACCTGGACGAAAAAGATCGGCATTCCCTGTGTACTCTGGGATAACAATGCCATCACCAATTCCACTTCCGCTTCGGAAGCACATGGGTATTTGGATCGTAGTAGCAATACTTGGTATGAAGCATCCGAACCGGTGGTAGACGCTATGATGACTGTGATGAAGGATGAGAGCATTGTCTGGGGATCTGAACGCTATCTGCCTACTTGGATACATCAGGACATCCAGTCTGGTACGTCGCTGTATGAGAGCGAAAATGGACAGTCTCTGATTGCGAACGATGCTAATGGCGGCAATTGCACCTCGCCTGTCGATGTCAGCACAGAATTGATCAACGAGGATCGAGAGATTGCTATTCGCTATAGCGGGATGACAGCACCCATTCTGGCACTCACCAATGACCAGTGGGGCGACTGGACTGAAATCAGTGCCTACGATATCGATGAAAAAAACGGCATTGCCTACTATTCTTATGAAAACATTGCCAACGCATGGGGCGATGTCAGCACAGCAGCACATTTATTCGTGCGTGCTGGCTCAGACATGACCATCTATCAGATCGCCAGCATACAAAGTGCTGTGCTGGCGGAAGAAGAGACTACTCCCCCAGAAGAACCGCTGCCGTATTATTTAGGCGATGTAAATTTGGATGCACAGGTGGACATCACCGATGCAGTCGTACTCTTGAAGTATCTGCTGCAAATCGACAACACCACCATTTCCGCAGATGCCTACGATCATACGGCGGATGTGAATGAAGATGGTACAGTCAATGGCGCCGATTGTAACGCATTGCGTCATCTGTTGATCGCCGCATCATAAGCAGTATACCAAAAATTCATCAGGTACATTTGCCATGAAAATGATATATACGCCCCATTATGCCCGTTTCCAATGTATTGCTGATCGTTGTCCGGATAGTTGCTGCCAGGCATGGCTTATTGTTGTGGATGCGGAGAGTGCAGCACAATATCGAAATGTGCCAGGTAAATTGGGTGATCGCTTGCGTGCGGCAATGCAGGTAGATGAAGATGGGGAGATTATCTTCCAACAAAACAATGATCGCTGTCCCTTCTGGAATGACCGCCATCTTTGTGACATCCAGGCACAGCTGGGAGAAGAAGCACTCTGTGAGACGTGCGCCTGTTTTCCCCGGCTGATGCAGGATTACGGGGACTTTGTAGAATGCGACCTATCTCCCGCCTGCCCAGAAGCGACACGGCTCTTGCTGACGCTGCCATTGGAATCGTGGACATTGGTAGAAGAAGTGCATCCAGAATGGTCTGGAGATCCCCCGGCATATGACCCAGTACGTATGGCGCAGCTGTGGCAACAGCGGGAAGTACTCTTTGCAAAACTGCAAGATACCACACGCCCTGCCGTGCAGCAGTTGGCACAATGCCTGGAACAGGCATTGGTATGGGAACATATGCCCATGCCGAAGGTCGAAGTATGCTGCACTTCCGCACGATGCCTACAATTTCTCAAAAGTCTTGAAATTCTATCAAATCATTGGATGCAGTGGTTGGAACAAGCAGAAGCAGCAGAAAATCCAATATTTTATATTGATGCATCACTGGACAAGGAGATCCGACTCTTTACAATAGATACGCTCTATCGATACTATCTGCGAGCAGCTTTTGATTCCACTGCTGTTCCACCTGTACAGATGGCTGCGCTTCTGATCTGTGCAGCACTGACGATGATAAAACGTCTTCGACTGAATAGTACCTCTGAGCGGATGACGCTCTGGCAACGATTGGTTAAAGAAGTGGAATGTGACACCGAAAATTTCAAGCGGCTTATAGCGCATTTTCAAATGCATAGGCATTTCTCCCCAGTAGGGCTGTATAATCGATTGATGATGGAAAAAACAGCGCAAAATAATAAAGGAAACACTAATTAAATTCAGTACACAGACGGAAACAAGTATGACGAAAAAGATGCAGACAAGATGCCTGCTGTACCATAAGCCGGATTGATTCAATGGTTCCTAAGGTAAAAAGTACACCAAGCCAGAAAGGAGCTTTCATGCGTTTTCTTAAAAAATACTATAAACTGATCGGCACGATCATCACAATTCTTGCACTGGTTTTTGTGGTACGGAAAATTGTAACATTGGAGGTAGACTGGTCCATTTTTACCAAGGGAAAGCCACTTGTCATCATCATTCTTTGCACACTTATACAAACAGCCATCATTCTCTTTATGAGTCTGCCGTGGCTGCGGTTTATTCGAATCTTATCTGGTGTGCAAATCCCCAGTAAGCTTGCCCTGCCCGTATATACCAAATCCAATCTGATGAAATATGTGCCAGGCAATGTCTTTCAATATGTGGGGAGAAATCAGCTCGCTGCCGATTTGCATATCAGTCATGTGGATGTGGCGTGTGCCACGGTGCTGGACATTTTATTTACGCTGATTACCCCATTATTTCTCATCATCATTCTAATGGGCAGAGATATACTTCAGCTGGTACAGATTTACTATCAGAATTTTCTATTGGTTTTGGCAATAGGCATTGTGGTTCTGGCAACTCTATTTTTACTGCTTCGCTGGAAATTTCGGGAATCGCTAAAACGATATTTGCAAAAATACCAGAAGCTCTTGCGAAAGGAAACCATTGGCAAAGTATTGCGGGTATTTTTGCTTTATATTATACAGTATTTAGTTTCTTCTGCCATGTATGCAGTTCCAGCAGTTCTGTTGTTTGACGTGCCAAAAGATCAACTGGGACTTTTCTTAGGAACATATCTCTTTTCTTGGATCATCGGATTCATCACACCTGGTGCGCCAGGCGGTATTGGCATCCGGGAAGCCATCCTAGTGCTGATGTGCGGCAGCTTTATGGATACCAACACCATCATGCTCTACGCCGTAACCATGCGCATTATCTCCAC
>CASDUD010000038.1 GCA_949283725.1 uncultured Ruminococcus sp. | reverse complement strand
CAGGCTTTGCCCGGCGGTAGATGTACACATCCAGCAAAGAGCGCAGACCGGTGCCGCCGTTGGAATCGTGCTTGTAGGTATGGGCCAGCATATACAGGTAAAAATCCTCGCTGCTCATGCGGAAGCCAAAGCGCTTTCCCTCCATCGGCAGCAGCCGGTCCCGGATGCTGCCATAGTACGCCGACAGCTGGGGGTAGGATACGTCGTGAAACAAGGCTGCGTGCATTTCAAAATTGTAGACGGGGTCTTTGTGGTATTCGTCGTGGTTGCTCTCTTCGTACCTCTATGCGCATTTTCGATATTATTCGAAGTCAACTTCGGGGCCATCAACTTCAGGGCCGCCGCTTCATAACGCTGCTTCATTTGTCTTTTCTCCTTTGATTCTTTTTGCATCGATTCACTTGCGGGGGGATTATAGCATAACCTTGGAAAAAAGCAAGAACTTTTCCAGAAAATACCAAATTTTTTGAGACAATTTTTGTTGATCGATCATCATTATCGGAATTTTTGCAGGAGTTTTGTACATAAAAAGTTCATAAAGCGCCAGACCTTCCAGGGCGGTGGTATTTTCCGCCTTGGTTCGTTTGCCGGAGTCTAAATCTCCAGGGATGCAATGTACTGAATATTTTGTATGTGCCCTGTGGAGGTGCGGCTTTGGCGGACAAAACTCGTGGTTCTCCTGGGGCACGGTCTCTTCATAACTTGGGGAAAATGGGAATATTGTATAGATGATACCGAAAATAGTCGATGCGGATACTACCGTGCAAGAAAGCGCATCCATCCATTCCAGGGAAGCTCTGAATCAATCAGCAAGAGCTGCCCTGGATCAACAAATATGGGGTCACTGATTTCTAAGAACATATATTACCTTTCAAACAGAAGAGGCGCCGGATGATCCGGCGCCCTTCTCGTTGATTACGGCAATTTATACTTGGTGTTTTTTCCTTGACCTGTCTGCACAAGCAGATTCTTTTGAATCATTTTGTTTAACAGCCGTCCAGCGGCAGTTTGCTTCATATCCACGACGCTTTCTGTTTCTTTGCGGGTAATTGAACCGTTCTTCTTAATAAATTCCAACACCAATCGTTCCGCTTCGTTGTCCGCACTTACCAGTGGAAAAGAACCAGCACCTTCATTTAAATTCGGCAACACGATTTTGAACGCATTGTCAGTTGTTTCAATGACTGGCTTTTTATCACTGTTTTCATAGGCACCCATGATTTTTTTTATGCCGGTCCCATACGCTTCAATCAGTTTCAGACGGTAGAACACATTCGCCAATTTGGGATTACGACAGACGGACAGCCCAATCATAATATCGTTCAACGAAACCCCCGCAGGCAGACCACCAATCGAAGTAAACTCCATTCGGTCATCATACACACTGATAAGTGTACTTGCACTGAAAGAGTAGTCCCGATGTACCAGAGAATTGAGCAGAGCTTCACGAATTGCAACTTCTGGATAATCCCGTGTGTCAATCCTTCGCAGCTTATCAAAGGTGGAGCGCACCTGATTTCGACGGTCGATATACTCGTAGACCTCGTTCATC
>CASDUD010000037.1 GCA_949283725.1 uncultured Ruminococcus sp. | reverse complement strand
TTCCCCGTTTTCGTCTTGATAGCCATAGGGTGGGAAGGCAGCATCAAAGCCAACGATAAATTGGGTTTTTTCGGCAGCCGTTTGGTTCGAATTGCTGCATCCTGTGAGTGGTATCCCAATGGTTGCGGATGCGGAAATAATTGCCAATATCCGAGCAGTTGCTTTCTTTTTCATAAGCCATATCTCCTTTTTCTGTCCTCCGTCTACATGGTGCATGGGCGGGACAATGGTACTTGAATCTGCAATTTGCAAAAAAATCGCTTCATTTCCACAAAGTGATCATATTCAGCAGAAACGGAACTTTTCCTGCAAAAACATTGTTATTATACCACGGATATCATATTTCTGTCAACTCTTTCGTGTAGGGGCGCAGGGCTTACGCATGAACATACAAAATGCACAAATTTATAGTTGTATTTTTGTTCCTAAATTGGTATGTCTAGTTCTTTTCTCTGAAATAATCAGGTACAAGTCAAACTTTCAAATGGACTTTTTGTGCAAAATGCCCTTCATGCGTAAGCCCTTTGTAGGGGCGTCACGGTATTTCAATGAGTTAAACATCTATGAATCCTTAATACTTTTTTCATGGATTTTAGGGATGTCAGTACTTACGCATGAAAAGAAAGTAAAACCGAAGCAAGGAAAACATCATCAAAGGAACAGCGGCGGCGTTTTCTGGCGAGACTGATTTTAGCAGAGTGCTGTTTCAGGAGATTCAATGCCATATGCCAAACAACAGCCATATTTTCCGCAGAACGATTTTTCCGAATATGGCTGTAATCCTCATGAAATGTTATATTTTCCGTCAATGCTGACAATTTCTCCGTCTGTTCGTTGACAGACAGCGGATATCCATTGGCTAAAGCGTTTTTCAAATTCTTCTGGATGTGTCATAGACCATACTCTTTGCATAGCGTCGTGTGAGGGTAGACCATTTTTCAGTTCTAAATGCAGATTTTCTTTTAAGGCAACACCGCACAGTTGTTAAACAGGCGAAAATATGGTAAAATAGAGAAACGGAAAGACAAAAGACTCTGACAGAAATCAATATTGATGCTGAGAATTTTTATTTTGCAGAATGTCTATAATCTCTCAGATATGGCAGTCATGAATGAAGTGATTGACTGCCGTGCGTTTTCCAACTTTTGTGGAATCAACTTGCCGAATGGAGTTCTAAACGGTGATACAATTGGACGCTTTCTTAATAGCCTGACTCGCAACAGATTGCAGGAAAAATATTTGCTGCTTCGGATGCTCTAGAAATTTCGTCAGATATTCCTGGCGGCTTTTACTCAATGCCTCCATATCGGTAAAATCTTCTCCTCCACATATTTTTCGGTTCTTCCATATTCCATATATCTATTCTATCACTTCTTTTGCATTAAAGTAGTGGGGACATAAAGAATTGGCTGAAGCGGCTGGAATGAACGTTTTTTTCTGTGATCCTCACTCGCCCTGGAACAAATGGATTGCTCCAACAAATTTTTCCAGAAAAGCACTGCATCCGATGAAATTACAAAAGAACAATTGGCTTTGATCGTTGCGCTGATTTTTTATAAGTTCCATGGGTACTGCAAGCCATTTGTTACTTGATTTGCTGTACAAAATGTGACTCCAAGTTGTCTAGGGTTGGTAGCATCCTTCATAATTTAGAGTGGATAATACTTTGCATTCACAACTTTGCAGAAAGTCTTATCGTGTTCGACAATCAGCATAGACGGCTTACAACTTATGATCAGTTCCTCAAGCTGCCTGTGCGAGTATATATCAAGATAATTCAGCGGCTCGTCCCATATATATAGATGTGCGGGTGTGCAGAGACTAGCAGCGATCATAACCTTCTTTTTCTGTCCGTCGCTAAAATCGAGGATATCCTTTTCAAACTGTCCTCTCGAAAAATCTAGTTTACGCAAGATCGTCTTGAAAAGACTTTCATCCAAATTGTGCAGTGCGGCATAATCCGAGAGACTTCCCGAAAGTTCTGAAAAATCTTGTGCAATGCGCGATATTTTTAGCTGATGATTCATAATAATTTCTCCCGAATAAGGCACATCCTCACCGCATATCAGCCGAATAATACTCGTTTTTCCACAGCCATTTCTGCCTGAAAGTGCAATAATATCGCCCTCATTTATATCAAAGGACACATTACTGCATACCGTTCTGCCATCGTAACTGATGGAGAGATCTCGTACAGACAGCAGTTTCTTACTATAAAAACTCAGAACAGGAAGTCTCAGCGGCACTATGCTTTCAACATTCCTTAGAAGCCCCGATTGCTTTTCGATATCTGCCTCAACTCTTTTTTCCATTGCCTTTGAACGGCTCATAAGTTTCTTTGATTTTCTCGCGATGGAAGATCGTCTTGCAATGGATTTTTCGGTCTTTACTGGATCAAAACCAATTTTGGTGCGTTCAATCCGATCAGAATGCTCTGCAGCGCGACGTGAGGCGGCTTCGAGATTTTTGATTTTCTTTTTTAGCCTCTCATTTTGCACAGTTTCAAAATTATCTCTTGCCGCTTTGTTTT
>CASDUD010000036.1 GCA_949283725.1 uncultured Ruminococcus sp. | reverse complement strand
TCGAACTGGACTATGTCCTACCGGACTATGATCCCGACATCTTTCGCATGATTGGCTGTACGATCGAGCCAACGATTCTCAGCTGGAATACTTCTTCCGACCGAATCACCTATGAACTGCGGGCAGATATTCGAATACTCTATTGCGGCGCAGACAGCCCGGCACTGCAATGTGTCACCCAGCAGCTTGCCTTTTCCCGCAGTTTGGAGTTGCCTCGCCCAGCAGAAAAGCCATTTGTCACACTCCGCCCCAAGACGACCTATGCCAACTGCCGCGCCATCAGTCCGCGGCGGCTAGAGGTTCGGGGGGCGGTCTCTGTCGCTGTCCACGTCACAAGCACAAAAGTTCAAGAAGTAATTTCTGATCTCTTTGGTATGCAGGTGCAGACAAGAAAAGTACCTGTCACTTATGTAGCGGAGCGCACACACGCCATCCGAAACTGCCTTCTCCAGGAGGAAGTGGCGCTAGGCAGTTCCAAACCGCCCATCCGTGCCATTCTCCGCCAAGAAGTCCAGCTATCGCACCAGGAACACAGCATTCTCGCCGGAAAATTAGTGGTCAAGGGAGAAGCAGCCGTTCGGCTGCTCTATACAGCACAGCAGGAAACACCCGTTGGCGGTGTGGAAACAATGCAGTTCACCATCCCCTACAGCCAGATCATAGACCTTGAACCGCTGGATGACACCTATCAGGCACAGGTGGAAACTCAGGCAGTACGATGTGATGCCAAACCGATATTGGGCAAGGACGGCACGATGGATGCACTCCAATGCGAAGTGGAACTTCGAATGCAATGCACAGCAGTCAAGACGTCTTCGGTACAGCTAGTCACAGACGCTTTTTCCACACGCTATCTCTGTGAACAGACCGCCATTCCCTTGACACTCGATGGCGTTCCTGAACCCATTGAAGCACACCTCCCCTGCAGTGCCACACTAGCACCGGGCGATATCATCCCGCAGTGCATCGACGATCTGCGCTGTCATGTCCGGAATCTCAACATGCAATTACTGACAGACACGAACCGCATTCGGGTGAGTGGAATGCTTTGCTGTCAGCTTCTCGCCAGAGACAGCGATAACATGCCACTGCTGTTGGAAAAAGAAGAAGCATTCGAGGTCTACACGGACTATAGTACACCCATCGAACACGCCCGACTTCAAGCGCAGATGGAGCCCAGCGAATGTACCTATCATCTCTCTTCTGATGGCACAATTTCGATCCAAGTCACGCTGCATCTCTGGGGTAGTCTACATCCCTGCGCCGCCTGCACCTGTCTCTCGGACTTTTCCATTGATCCGGAAAACAAACTGGTGCGAGATGGGGACTATGCGCTAAAACTCTACTATGGCGTGGAGCATGAGGATATTTGGACGATTGCCAAGCGATGCCATACGAGTGTTACGGCAATTATGGAGGAAAATGACCTGGACGGTCAACAGCTTGCTGCCCCAGGGATGCTCTTTATTCCCATTATCCATTGATACACATCCTTGGTACACTCCAGCAATATGGCACTGCATCGACAGGAGGCACAGAAAATTATGGCAAATGCAATTTATTCGGACATTGCCCGCCGAACTGGCGGGGAAATCTATATTGGCGTCGTAGGACCTGTTCGCACAGGAAAATCTACACTTATCAAGCGGCTAATGGAGCAGCTTGTCATCCCCAATATTGCCAATGAAACATGGAAAGAACGTGCTATAGACGAACTGCCTCAGTCGGCAGGCGGGCGCACGATTATGACAACAGAGCCAAAATTTATTCCAGAAGAAGCAGTAGAGCTGACACTCGGCGGAAATGCCCGGATGCGGGTGCGACTGATTGACTGTGTGGGTTATATCATCCCCAGTGCGCTGGGCTATATTGAAAATGAACAGCCCCGGATGGTACACACACCCTGGTTCGAACAGGAAGTTCCCTTCAATATGGCTGCTGAAGTCGGTACACGAAAGGTCATCGCTGAACACTCTACCATTGGCTTGGTGGTAACGACTGACGGTTCTATCACGGACCTGCCAAGAGCAGAGTACGCCGACTGCGAAAAGCGTGTGGTAGAAGAGTTGCAGGAACTGGGAAAACCTTTCGCAGTTCTGCTCAACTGTCTGCATCCGGAGACAGCTGCCGCCAAAACGCTGGCAAAGACCCTTTCTGAGACATACAGTGCCCCTGTACTCCCGGTGAACTGTCTGGATTTAACTGAAGATGACATTCAACATATCCTAACGCAACTGCTCCGGGTCTTTCCCATCCAGGAAATCAACATTTGTATGCCTCACTGGGTAGCATCCCTACAAAAGGAACACTGGCTGCGAGAATCGGTCTTTTCCTGCATTCGCCAAGCAGCCGCAGACATTCACACCATACGGGATATTGACACCTTCACCGAAGCGGTATGCAGCTGTCCCCATATCACCCGCGCTGCCGTCCGGGATATGGATATGGGGACTGGCAGCGTCTGTGTGGACATCGACCTAGAGCCATCGCTATTCTATCGTATTCTGGGAGAGGAAACAGGCCTTGACATCCACAGCGAAAACGATATCTTGCCCATCCTTATGGAACTGCGGCAAATTCAACAGGCATATGCCAAAATCGAGCCCGCACTGCGTGAAGTAGAGGCAACTGGTTATGGCATTGTCATGCCTGAACAGCAGGAGATGACACTCGAAGAACCGGAGATTATTAAGCAAGGTGGCCGCTATGGCGTACGACTACGGGCTTCCGCCCCCTCTATCCATATGATGCGTGCCGACATCCGTACCACAGTCAGTCCCATTGTCGGTACTGAACGGCAGAGCGAAGAACTTGTCATGTACCTACTCGAAGGCTTTGAAGAAGATCCAACCAAAATTTGGTCATCCAATATCTTTGGCAAGTCTCTGCACGAACTTGTTGGCGAAGGGCTGCACAATAAGCTGGCAAAAATGCCAATGGATGCCCGGCTGAAATTGCAAGAGACACTCCAGCGTATCATCAACGAAGGATGCAGCGGTTTGATTTGTTTTATTCTCTAAGAGCTTGCGCAGATTTGGGTATGAATTTTCTACCACGAAAGCGTTCAAAAGATACGTATAAAAATATCAAACAAGTGCTAACACACCCTATAACTTTCTCCCAACACAAAACAAAAGCATCTTTGGTACCAAACACCAGGGATGCTTTTTCTATAGGCATATTGCCCATATATTATTTTGTTGGGCACAGCAAGTGAATTTTTCCCGCAACGGCAATATATATGGCGGTCATAGGCGAGCGTGTACTGAATCAAATCACTGGTTATGACGCTGAAAAAATTCACGCGGAACAATTTCTTAATTCTGCGCCTTTTTCTCCTGCATCCACGCTAAGAACGCTGTCCGTTCCGGATAAGAGGCAATAGCACCGCTTCCCATCACACTATAGTTGGCATAATATACGGCAAATTCCAGCCATTTCTGCCAGCTCTCCGCCGACACCGTCTCCAGCGCCGTCACATCATGTGCTGCCAGACAATAGAGCAGCGCCCCTATGATGGCATCTCCTGCCCCAGTGGTATCCTTCACAGGTACAGATACGTTGGCGGCTGTATAACTTCCCTTGGGCGTCAACAGCATGGCACCGTCCTTCCCCATCGAATACAGAATCACTCGGCAGCCAATTTCAAATAAGTGAGCAGCGGCAGCATGAATATCTGCTTCTCCTGTTACAAATTCCAATTCTTCGTCGGACAACTTAACAATATCCGCCGACGGCAAAAATGCCAACACCTGTTCCCGACACGCTGCCGGATCGTCCCACAGTGCCAGACGAATATTCGGATCAAAACTAATGAGGACACCCGCCTGCTTAGCATAGTCAATTGCCACACGGTGGGCTGTACGAATCGGCGCATCGATCAGCGACACCGAACAGAAGTGGAGTATACCACCCGTCGCAAACCAGGCCGGCTGAATCTGTGCCGCTTCTAGCAGCATATCCGCACTGGGACTGCGATAGAAAGAAAATTCTCGATTACCATCCGCTTTCAGCGAAACAAATGCCATTGCTGTATTTGCCTTCTTTGTCCGGCTAATGCACGAGACATCCACGCCTGCCTGTACTAACACCTCTACAATATAGTCCCCAAAGGCATCTTCTCCCAGCTGGGTAATCATCCGGCTGTCTCCCCCAAGCCTTGCAACCACAGCTGCTACATTTGCTGGAGCACCTCCACAGATTCGGGTAAACTGCTCCACTTCTTTCAGCAGACAGTCCCGCTGTGCCGGAATCCAATCAATCAATGCTTCTCCTATAGAAAGTACCTGTTTCATCTTGTTTCCGCCTTTCTCAACACACATTCTTTAGAGCATAATATGGATCGATTCCATATCCCATCCCTTGTGTATGAAATCCATTTCATATATTCCATTATAGCAAAAAAGCCGCAACAAGGGAAGGGAAAAATCCACCAAAAATCCACAAACATTTTGCCGCATCCTGTCAAAGAATGTGAAAGATGTTTCACAAAACGCGGCGAAAAATCGCAGGCAGGTGGTTTGCAAACCCCACGCTCTCAAGACAATACCGAAAAGCCCTCCGATTGCTCGGCAACTGCCCCGGTACTTTCTCGTTCATACAGCCGGCACTGCATCCCAACTTGGCTAAAAGCCTGGGTGCCGTTCTGAATTTGATCGATGAGAATTGCCCCCGCTTCCATACCACCGGTACGATGAGACAAGTCCACCGAGGTCAGCCGTGGAGAATAGAGCGATGCCATGTGACAGTTGTCCACCGAAGTGACACACACCTGTTCCGGCACAGATATTCCGGCACGGCGCAGGCAGTCGATGGCACCAAAGGCAATAATATCGGCGGCACAAAAGACACCATCGAACGGCACGCCGCTATCGAGAATTTTCTGCATCGCCACTGCGCCGTCCTCTGCTCGAAACCCTGCACACTCCGCCACCAGTGACTCATGTATCCGTAGGTGGTTATTTTGCAGCGTTTCCATAAATCCGCTGCGCCGTTCTCTGCCCACTGCTTTATCCCGAAGCGTCACTGTTAGATGGGCAATATTTTGACAGCCACATCGAATAAGGCAGTCTGTTGCCAATACAGCTGCCTCATGATCATGAAAATACACACTAGAAACATCCGCCTCCTGCTGCCCCAACAATATAATGGGCTTTTTATACGACCGCATAATCGCCAGATGCTTTTTACTCATCAGCGTACCAATAAAGACCACACCGTCCACGTTGTTGTTGCGAAACAGCTTCAAATATTCCAGTTCTCTTTCTGTATTGTTCCCAGTGTTAGCAAGTAATACCTGATATGATGACTGCGCCACCACCTCTGTGATTCCATCCACCATCTTGGCAACAGATTCTGAACTAATTTTCGGCACAATTATACCAATCAGATTGTTGCGCCCTGTTCGCAGTGTCTGTGCCGAACTGCTTGGCGTATAGCCTGTTCTTTCGATAACTTCCCGGATCCGCTGCTTTTTTTCTTCGCTGACATAGCCTTGGTTCAGATATCGAGAAACAGTCGCTGTCGATACGCCCGCCAATTTTGCAATCATACTAATATTCATACTTTTCGCCCCTTTGCCCTTGCACCGCATAATTTTTTTTATTGTAACACAAAGATGGCGAAATTGCAAGTAAATTTAAACAAAATATGATTATTGATAAATTCCAGCGCATTTTTTTGTGGATTCTATAAAAAATCCGCTGAAATTCACGCCTATCTATGATGAATAAACCATCATGTGCAAAGCAAAAGTGACGTCTTTCAAGGTTTTTTCCACTGACAGAACAAGAGAAGACACAGCATGATACAAAGTGGCAGATTCCATAAGTGGCCGTATGCCATAACAGAAATTAAAACGACGGTGCACCCCAAGCTAATGCACCAACACACACGTTCAGTCATGTCCGGCATCATCCCTCTGGACAGCAAAAATGTCTTACAGAGAGCACCCCCGTCAAGCGCTGCATAGGGAAGCATATTAAACAAAAACAGTCCCGCATGGAGCAGACCATACGCCGTTCCATGCCAGAACTGTCCAAGCAATGCCATTGCCAAATTGACAGCTGGCCCCGCCAACCAAACAACCATATCCTTCCAATAGGCATGATACGAAGGCACTGGACAAATGAGAATCCCAGCGCCCTGTATCGTCACCGATTGCACCTTTTGATGAAACACCGCCATAGCAGTAAGGTGCCCCAACTCATGTAGCAGACAGGCAGACAGCACCATACCCAGCCAGTGTCCACCTGACTGGCTTGTCAGCCACGCTGCTACTGCCAAAAATGTGAGATCTAGCGTCCAGCGAACGCCACGCCATTGAAACTGTATCATGGATGCAGCCACTGCTGAAGAGCTTGCAGAGCCGCTTCAATCCATGCCACCGGCGGTGCGTCTCGATATAGCTGATACTGTGATATCACCATCGTATACCATGCAGGCTTAAGCCAGTACAATCCAAACATACAAAGCACCGTCACCACGCAAAGAATGCACTGGGTAAGGGCTACATCATCGGCACGCTCTTTTTTTCGGGACTTTCCGGCATCATAGATATGCACAGGCTCTGGCGTTTCAGGAGCAGGCATTTCCGTGGGCAAAGGCTGCTGTGCAAATGAGGGCTTTTCCATTTCCGAATATGTATTGCATTCCATAAGCTTTCCTCTTTTCTGGGTCTAAACGAACAAGCGATCTGCTATCACTCTATGTCCAAGGAAACAAAAATATGCGTCCACTGGATTCCACAGTAGACGCACAAGGCACAGTATATACAACACATTTTCATCCCCCAAACGGAGATTACGTTCTTATCTGTCTCTTCTTTTTGAAAAGAAGAAACGATAAAAAACGATCACTGTGCTTCGACAGACTCTTCCTTGCGAATCTTAAAAATCACCCGGAAGATACCAGACAACAGACGAGGACTTTTCACCACAACAATTTTCATAGGAACTCCTCCTTTCGAGTACATTCCAGTATATTCCCCTGCTAAAAAAATGGTGCATACTTTTGGTGACAGCATCAATCCGCTAGATCCTGATGGGTTGTACTGTCTTTCGAATGCCGCTTCTGCCACTGGGCTGGGAAGTGCTGTGCCACATATTTTTCCAGCTGTTCCCACAGCGGTGTATCTCCACGAAGGGAAAAGAAGAAATGCCGCATACGCCGAGTGTTCAGTCGCTTCTGCACATCCTCCCGCAATTCTTCCAGTCGCACAACAATTTGCGTCTCGGCGGCAAACTGTCGGATTTTAACCATCACCTGCGTCGAATAAATTACATCTAGCACAAAAATCCCATAAAAGAAGCCAATGCAGAAGGAAAACGCCAAATTCTCTGAGAGCCAGTGCAGTGCTACCAGAATATGCGGATGCACCAAAAAATAATAGAACGCACTCAGCACCATCCAGAAAAAGGAGAACAGCGGACAAATAATGCCTTGAACATTTCCCCACCGATTGGAATAGTCCCATAGCTTAATTTTCATACCTCGGATAAAAATCAATCCAGCGGCATACTCCACAACTGTAATGGCAAGCGCCATGATCACAAACAACAAAGCCTTTCGCCCAGCGGCATTGGTAATCGGAATGTATGATTCTAAATTTGCCAGAAGATACAGCACACAGAGACTACAGCCATATAGTGGCAGATAGGGGCCTGCTAAAAAGCCTGGATTGACCCAATGGTGTGCTGAAAAAAAACGTCGAAATACGACCTCTATCAGCCAACCCAGCATACTACCCACCGAAAACAAAAATGCCAGAATTAAAAATAGATTCATCCTAATCCCCCTCCCTCTGCAAATTGCACAACTATTGCCCAAGTTTGCTTTGCAGCACCTTTTCTACGGTATCATAGTGCGACTGAATCGCCGCCAGTCCCATTGCCTGGTCACCGCGCAAAAAACTCTTATACATCTGCATATGCGTCTGTACCTGGGCAATATGCATTTCCTCCAGCCCGTCCGCCAGCACGAGATTCATCTGAACGGAGCAAACCTGCCATATGGATTGCAAAACGACCTGCATCAGCTGGTTGCCAGAAGCACACACCAGCCACATATGAAAATCCTTATCTGCCTGAAGCGCATACAGTGCATTGCCGCACTCAATGATATCCATATAACCCTTTAACTCCTCCAAGTCCAGCTGTTCCCGACGACGAAACGCCAGCGGATAGGCAGAAAGATCCAGCGACCTTCGCAGTTGACACACTTCAAACGGCGAAATGCGATACATCATCAGCATGATATGAACTAGTTTCTCCAGTGGCTTAGAAAAATCGCCCATCTCCGATAAAATATATCTCTTCTCTGACCTGGATTTCGCTAATATGCCCACCATCTGGAGCGTGTGCAGGGCGTCTCTTGCATCTCGGCGACTCATATTCATGTGCTTAGCAATCTCTGACTCACTAGGGATGCTGTCACCCGGACGCAACTGACCATTCTCCAGTTGCACCGACAATTCTTCCATATAATTGATAAATCCTCCATTGCGCATAGCTGCTCCTCTTCCATTGATACGATATATCTTCTGTACATCTCTGCAGAACGCACCTGTGAAAATGCCCGTACCTGCATCAAATTCCCTTTTATCATAGCATAAAATTATAACGTTTTTTATAATTTTTATTATATAATTGCAGATAATTTTATGCATATTTTTTCTACGCATGATTTAGATTTTGTGATTTCATTTGCATCTTTTCGTTTTTCTTGACAATGGCTTTACATTCTTTCCTGCGGCTTGCAATTTGCAGGCAAATATGGTAAAATAAAGGAGCAATTTCAAGGGTAGCGCTGTATGAAGGCTATGGTGCGCAAACCGACTTTCGTCAGATAAAACAAGAAGCGCGGCAAATACTTTTGCATACGCTTGGAGCTTCTATGATGGGAAAGCACCAGGTAGATGGCGTGCAAAGGCCATCAGGCATTCGTTATTCTTTGCACAGAACTGCCCAAAGGAAAAAGGGAGTGCCTTACTATGCAAAATATTGTACTAATCGGAATGCCAGGCTCTGGGAAAAGCACACTCGGACGTGTTCTGGCGGAAAAGCTAAACTACCATTTTATTGACACAGATAATGTCATTATGAACACGTATCATCACAATCTCATGGAACTTATCGAGCAACATGGCAACAATGGATTTATTGAACTGGAAGGCAAGGTACTGTGTTCACTTCATACCCGCAAAACTGTCATCTCCACCGGCGGCAGTGCCGTTTATAACGAACGCGCCATGCAGTATCTTAAACAATCCAGTATTATCGTCTATCTGTACCACCCCCTACCGGAACTGACCCAGCGTGTGGGCAATCTGGTTACACGCGGCGTAGTCTGCCACGGCGGCTGTACAACGCTAGCAGAGTTATTTGCGGAACGCTGTCCATTGTATGAACGTTATGCCGATCTCACAGTCAATCTCTCCCGCTGCTCTGTCCGGGCGTGCAATCAAAAGCTGCTGCAAGCTGTACAAAACTATTTGCAAAAGCAAGATGGCGAGTAAAAATAGAAAGAACAAAGCGTATTCCCATAAGAACTTGTTCTCATAAAGAAAGTGCCTATGTTTTCGAGCCAATTTTTTCGGATGCAAGACAGAAATCCGCAGGCACTCTTGGTACGTTGTTGCTCTAAATATATCCACACATCTATTGCATGGGAGCAAACTCCTATTCGGCGCAGGAAGCTGCAATAAACTGGTTTCGTTGGGCATCGTATACATAGCCCACCGCTGCCAACTTTTTCCTGATCTCCGACTCGCAAAGATCCTCCGCTTGGCACCAATCCGTCAACGACGGGTAAAAGTCCCGCAGCTGAGTGTTTAAATAACTCATCAATATGATTGGATCTGTTGGAATTGCCATCATTATCACCTCGTCATATAAAATCATGATGCTGCATCATCCAGCAACAACTGGCTGTCCCAGTATGCCAGCAGCAGATCGACCATACGGGAATAACTCCGTCTGCCATCTGTTATACCGTTGAGTTTCAGTGTTGTGTCCATCGCAGTTTCCGCTGTCGACCGGACGGTATTAGTCGCCACCAAAGTTGGGATGGCTTCTTCTTTCTCCTGCCAATAACCCTCTGGCAAAAATGTATACATATCCTGGCTTGCTTCTGGGCAAAGTTGAATCGAACGCTGGGCGGCGATATCGAACAGCTCACTTTCCACCACCGCGTTGCGCACATATTCCAACGCGCTGATAGTAGCACTGTATTGAAAGTCCACGCTGTCGCTGCCGATACACGCCAGATATGCCAAGAACCCCGCTTCATCCTCCCGGAGATAGCCCCGGAGATGGGACAGCTCATGGCAAATTGTATCCGGTTTATTGATATCCATCATATCTCCATTATAATTGGCCTCCAACGTGAATGGGAAATAAATACCTGTCAAATTCATCTGACTCATCCAGTACGATGCCTGAATGACCTTGGGAGAAGGATAGTATCCAGCAAAACGAGGATAAGTTTCCCCTAGCTGTACCATGGCACGCTTAGCTTGGTCGTGCAGCTGCGCCGGCTCGGACAGCTGGAAGTATCCATCTGCATCCCTCTGCACCTGCAATGCCAACACATTTGCCTGCTCCACTAAATCAGCATACAACGTCAACAGTTCTTCCCCAGTATAAGTACGCACCTGAAAGTATGTCTCTCCAAAAGAAGTTCCCTGATACAGTACAAAACAGTTGCACGTCTCTGTCACAAAGATATAGGTAAAAATTGCGCCCAGAAGCCTGCCATAAATGCCGCCTATCCGGCGGCGTTTTCCTTTTCCGAAAATCATACATAAAAGAAAGGAAATGGGCATTACAAACAGCAGTACCAGCCCTATGATGATGAGAACTTCTCCCACCGAAAAGGGAACCATACCGCAGATCCTGGAACCTATGCGGCTGAGCATGGGAAAGCATTCCTCAGCATACCAATCGGCAAACCAGGAACTTTTCCAGGCAAGTAGCCAAAACAGTAGCATCAGCAAAATCAGCCCGATCATCACGCACCAGCTCAACTTTCCCCGCAGGGAAAAACGCCGTGCCGTCTTTTTACCATCGGCCATACCACCACCTCCTCTCAACATCAGAACACCCTGCAATTACAAAAAGTGCCAGCGAGCGATACGGCACTCCGCTGACACCCCGATAATTGTGCTGTTATGAAGCCAAGAACACACAGAAAGCACGATACGTCATATATACATCCAGCTTGGAAACCACCTCAAAGGGTGCGTGCATAGAAAGCACAGGCACCCCGACGTCAATCGTATCAATATCCAGGTTGGCGATATAGGCCGCCACCGTTCCGCCGCCGCCAGCATCGACTTTCCCCAGTTCTCCAGTCTGCCATACCACATCGCCTGCATCAAGCAGCCGACGTACTGTTCCAACAAATTCCGCTGAGGCATCGGACGTACCCGACTTGCCACGGGCACCCGTAAACTTCGTCACGCATACGCCATGATTCAAACAAGCACAGTTGTTTCGTTCCATCACATCTGGGAACGTCGGATCAAATGCCGCATTCACATCCGCCGACAGGCACTGGGAAGCGTGCATTACATGGCGGCCTTTCGCTCCGAAACAATCGGCCAGATCTTCCAGAAAATACGGCAAATAAGCGGAGCAAAGGCCTGTGTTGCCGTCACTGCCCGTTTCCTCCTTGTCAGTGAGAATGGTGACTGCCGTATGCACAGGTTTCTCACAATCGAGCAGTGCCCGCAGTGCCGGATAGGCGCAAACCCGGTCGTCATGTCCATAACCGCCGATCATGCTCCGGTCAAAACCAAGTTCCTTCGCCGGGAATGCGGGGACAGCTTCCAATTCTGCTGACAGAAAGTCTGTCTCTGTTATGCCATATTTCTCAAAGAGCAGATGCAGAATATTCAGCTTCACCTGTTCGCTCTCCTCATCCTGATTAAAGGGCATGGAGCCAACCAACAGATTCAGTTCCTCCCCCCGCACCAATTCATTCGACGGACGTTTCATCTGCGCCGATGCCAGATGGGGCAGCAAATCCGTCACACAGAACACGGGATCCTCCGCTGATTCTCCAATGTGTACTTCTACAGATGTGCCGTCTGCCTTTACCACAACGCCATGCAGCGCCAGTGGGATGGCTGTCCACTGATATTTTTTTATTCCCCCATAGTAGTGGGTTTTAAACAATGCCAGTTCGCTGTCCTCATACTGCGGATTCTGTTTCATATCAATCCGAGGCGAGTCAATATGGGCAGCACAAAGGCGCACACCTTCCGTGATAGGCGCTGTACCGATCACCGCTGCAATCACAGCCTTGCCACGATTGTTCACATAAATCTTATCACCCGGCTGAAGTGTCATTCCCGGGACAAAGGGAACAAAGCCCTTTTCTTCCAACAGCGACACCGCGTTTTTCACAGTCTCCCGTTCGGTCTTAGAAGCATTCAAAAAGCGAATGTATGCCTGCGCAAAATCCTCACTCGCCTGCTGCTGTTCTGCCGAAATTCGGACACCTGCGTGCTCTGTCGAACGGAACAAACGTTCTTTTTTTGCCTTTGCAACAGACTTTGTACTTTCTTTCATAAGAAATTCCTCCTCTTCTCTGCATTCGGCGTACAGACGTTGTGGCACTGTCATGCCGCCGTCCTCCGCTATATGGACACCCCCCATATAAAAAGCTGGATACACCGCCTACACAAGGGCACCATATTTGGTTTCATAGTAGCGAATCAGCTTGGCGGAAAGTTCCTCCGCAGCCGCTGCCAGTTCTTCATATCCACTATTATTTTCCAGCACTGTATCGGAGTGCTCCCGAAAATAGGATTCCGGCAACTGGGATGCCATACGATTTCGGGCAGCCGTCTCTGAAATCTGATCCCGTTCCATAATGCGCCGCAGACGCAAGTCTGCGTGTGCTACAACGGAAATAATCAAGTCACAGAAATCATCTGCGCGGCTCTCGAACAACGTCGGAGCATCCAACAGAATGAGCTTGTGATTCTGCTGAGAAAATCGGTGGATCATCCGCAGAATCTCACCCATGATATAAGGGTACATAATTGTATTAAGCATCTCTAACTTATGCTGATCGGAGAACACAATAGATGCCATCATTTTCCGATCCAAATCGCCATCCGCAGTCAAGATCACATCAGAAAAACACTCTCGCAGATCCGCCAGGCAATGAGAGCCTCGTGTTACAACCAGACGGGAAATGGCATCTGCATCAATCAAACGAAAGCCATTTTGTACAAAAATCCGAGAGACGGTGCTTTTTCCCGCACCCGTCTGCCCTGTAAGCCCTATGACCATCACGCCATCGAGACTGTTCATACCTGTATCACCTCAAATCCAGCCGCCCGTATCAAGCGATTATAAACCGCAAGCCCGATGCCGTCCGGATCTGGCGCGCGTACATATACTTGCTCTACTCCGAGATCGTCCAGCGCACGCAGCTTCGAAAAAATCTGCCGAGCCTGCTCCTGTCCGTTCGTGCCATAAGTCAGACAGGGTACGCCTGGGATTGTATCTGCATCATCATACACAAGTGCATAGGCACCCGCTTCGGCATGATTTAAAAAATAGGCAGCAAATGCCTCACAGCTACCCTTCACCAGCGTCACGTGCGCACGCGGTGAATAATGCTGATATTTCATTCCGGGCGAGCGCACTGTCTGTCCCTGTCCTACTTGATGCAGAATCGCCGGATCCAGTATGACGTGCGGTGCGACCTCCAAAAGCATCTGTTCTGTGACATATCCCGGGCGCAAAATGCGCACCGTTCCACTGTCGTCAAATGCAATGACCGTTGATTCAACCCCTACATCACAGATGCCGCCATCGAGTACGGCTGCAATTTTTCCCTGCATATCTCGCATCACGTGTTCCGCCGACGTGGGACTCGGATAACCAGAGCGATTGGCGGACGGCGCAGCAAGCGCAGAACCAGACAGCAAAATCAAGGCCTGTGCCACCGGGTGTGCCGGCATACGCACGCCAACCGTATCCAGACCACCGGAGGTCACATCCGGAACGGTCGAGCGCTTGGGGAGAACCATAGTCAACGGTCCCGGCCAGAAACGCTCCGCTAGTGCCCACGCAAGTTTTGGTACATCCTTTGTGATCATTTGCAGCTGCCGTAACTGGGCAATGTGTATGATCAGCGGATTGTCCGCCGGGCGCCCTTTTGCCGCAAAAATCTGCCGCACCGCCTGTTCATTACATGCATCCGCCGCAAGTCCATAAACGGTTTCCGTAGGGATGCCTACGACCTGTCCATTTTGCAGCAGCCGTGCTGCCTCCATCAAATCTGCAGCGCAGTCTGCAAGCAGTTTTGTTTCCAAAATTTTCACGCCTCTTCCTGCTGCCCCGCCAGCCTCGCCAATTCATCGGCCGTGGCAAGAGCATCCAATACTTCATCCAAATTGCCATTCATCACATCCTCCAAGCGATACAGCGTCAGCCCGATCCGATGATCTGTCATCCGCCCCTGAGGGAAATTGTATGTACGAATCCGTTCTGAGCGATCACCTGTACCCACCTGCATTTTTCGTTCCGAGGCAATCTTGGCATTCTGTTCTTCCTGCTTCTTCTCATACAAACGAGAGCGCAGAATCTTCATTGCCTTTTCTTTATTCTTATACTGGCTCCGTTCATCCTGGCACTCCGCCACCATACCTGTAGGCAAGTGGGTGATGCGCACCGCTGATTCGGTTTTATTGATATGCTGGCCACCGGCACCACTGGCACGAAACACATCGATCCGCAAATCGGCGGGATTGATCTCCACCGCCACCTCATCCGCTTCAACCAGCACCGCCACAGTCACTGTAGATGTATGGATCCGTCCCTGGGATTCCGTTTCTGGCACCCGCTGAACACGATGCACACCACTTTCATATTTCAAACGGGAATATGCCCCTTCTCCCATAATGGAAAAACTGATTTCTTTATAACCGCCTAATTCCGTTTCATTGGCAGTGAGTATTTCCTGTTTCCATCCATGTGCCTCCGCATACATAGTATACATTCGATATAATGATGTCGCAAAGAGTGATGCCTCTTCGCCGCCGGCGCCGCCCCGAATCTCAATAATCACATTTCGATCGTCATTGGGATCCTTCGGCAAAAGCAGCCGCTTCAATTCCTTTCGGAGCAGTTCCATCTGCGCTTTACTCTCGCCCAGTTCTTCCCGCGCCATCTCACACAGTTCCGCATCCTGTTCTTGCGTCAGCAATTCCTTCGCCTCTGCATAACTGGCGTCTGCCTGTAAATATGCTTGGTACTTTTCCATGATTGGCTGCATATGCTTATATTCCCGCATCAACTGAGCATATAGCGTGTTGTCGCCCATAACTGCCGGATCCATCATCTTTTCCTGCATGATCTGATAATTTTCCTGCATTTTCCGTAACTTTTCCAGCATTTCGCCCATTGCCCGCCTTTCTGTAATGCTTTTCTCTCCGTAGATGCCACCGGTCATACCGGCGTTTCTGGATTTTCCCGTTGAATTTGTCGAATACGCCGTTCGATTTTATTTCTTGGCACCATAAATTCTCTACCACAGCCAGTGCACCGCAATTTAAAATCCATGCCCGAACGAAGCACGTACATCGTCTGGCTGCCGCAGGGATGCGGTTTTTTCATCCACAAGATATCACCCGGACGAACATCCACTTGTCAACACCCTTCCTTCTCAACCATTATAAATCATAAGTACATTTTATTATACCCTATTTCCTTGGATAAGGCAATATTTTCGCACAACTTTTTTTCGTCTTTGTATAAAAATAATAAATTTGTCTGCTGTTTTCCGTGTAACTTTTATAAATTTCAAGATAACGCCTACCCGTTTTTCATAAAATATTCACACTTTCAAACCGTTCGTACGGCCATAGGCTGCATAAAATCTGCTGTGGATTCATACAATAACGCTATATAAACCGCCTGCACCATATGGGTGCAGAGCCTGTTCCAAGAGCTGGGAGGTCGAAATATGAACCAATACTTACCAGAAGGCAGTCGGCTACATACGCCAGAAAATCAGGAGGCACTTTGTTCCCTGGCAGCGATGGAGCGAGCCATGCAAAACGGCACCATCCTAGAGGCAAAAGCACTTCTCTGTGACAGCTGCCACAATTTAATTGTACAGCTGCCCGGTATGCGAGGAATCATTCCCCGAGAAGAAGGTGCCATAGGCATTGCAGAAGGCACGACCAAAGACATTGCACTCATCACCCGCGCCGGAAAGCCCGTCTGTTTCCGTATCCTGCGCATTGCCCAAGACAAACAGGGTGCACCTATTGCCATCCTGTCCCGCCGCAGTGTCCAAGTGGAATGCTGGCACGCCTATCTTTCCCACTGCAAGCCAGGGGATATTCTACCGGCAACCGTAACGCATTTGGAGCGTTTCGGTGCCTTTGTCGACATTGGTTGTGGGGTACCATCTCTGCTGCCAATTGATATGATTTCCGTCTCCCGAATCACCCACCCAAGAGATCGCTTCACTGTCGGTCAACCAATCCGCGTCATTGTCCGGCAAATGGAACCGGGACGCATCCACCTCACACATAAAGAGCTTTTGGGCACATGGGCAGAAAATGCTGCACAATTCGCAGCTGGGCAAACCGTGGTAGGCGTTGTTCGTTCAGTGGAAAGTTATGGAATTTTTATTGAGCTAACTCCCAATTTGGCTGGGCTGGCAGAGCCACACGAGGGGATTCGAGTGGGTGACTGTGCCAGCGTCTATATCAAAGCCATCCTACCGGAAAAAATGAAAATGAAGCTCGTTCTGATTGACACCTTTCCACAAGAAGAACTGCCTCCGCCGCCGCAATACTTCGTCCCACCGCAGCAGCACCACATCAACCACTGGATCTATACACCTGAATGTGCCGTCCGACGAATTGAAACAATTTTTTCAGAAGATACTATCCAATAAGCACCATGCACCGCTGTCTATCGTAGTCTGTGACACGGTGCATTTGTTTTTCGACACACTTTTTCTCGTCCCGCATAGATTAAAAATAAGGGCAACACCGCACAAAAACACCCGGCAATTTTACACATCCTCCAATAAAAAATACCTTCTGCGCATCTAACGCATCAATGCTGTACGGTTTTGTCTGTATTCTATGAGAAAGAAGGCGCATATCGATGCCAAAAGTATTTTTAAGCCCTTCCACCCAGGAATGGAACCCTTATGTGGGAGAAGGCAACGAAGAGTATTATATGAATCTCATCGCAGACCGCATGGAACCTTATCTGCGAGCCAGCGGTATTACCTTTGTCCGCAATGACCCAGATCGCAATGTGACGGGGGCTATTGCGGACTCTAATGCAGGTGCCTTTGATGTACACCTAGCACTACACAGTAACGCCGCCCCGGAAAGGCTGGCGGGCAAGCTACGAGGCATTGACATTTATTACTATCCCTATGACAAATACAGTGAGATGCTGGCAGTTATCACTGCTAACAATTTTATGACCATTTATCCTCTGCCCGACAAGTGTACTGCCCGTCCTACCACCACGCTTGGTGAAGTCACCCAGACAAAAGCGCCTGCCATCCTTTGCGAAATCGGCTATCACGACAACCCGGAGGATGCTGAATGGATTCGAAATAATATCACAAACATTGCCATTTCTCTCACCCAGTCACTCTGTGACTATTTTGGCATTCCTTTGATTGAGCCGGGGCCCGTCTATCGAGGCACTGTCGTCACCGATGGCACAGGACTAAACATCCGCAGTTTCCCCTCCACCCAGGGAGCCATCATTGGCTCGGTACCCAACGGCGGCATGGTCACGGTGTTCAGCCGTTCTAACGGATGGGATGTTATCTCCTATCAAGGGATTACCGGTTACGCCAGCAGTGACTTTATCTCCATCTAAAATCTTGCTTTTTTCCGGAAGCTCTGTTATAATAGAAACAGCAGCCGCATTCTGCGTATAAGAACTTGTTCTCATAGAGTCCGCCCCATTTTTCTGGAAAATTTTCCTGGCTGCAATGTGAGGAATTCTTGTTAGGCACAAAGTCTGCCTGCGAATTCCCGCCTTGCATCCGAAAAAACTGACTCGAAAACCTGGGCAAGTTCTGAGAACAAGTTCTAAGCTTTTTGCGGCTTTGTACGCCATTTGCCGCACAAACACTGTGCGGTACTACTTAAGGAGTTTTTGGAATATGAAAGACGGATTTATCAAGATTGCCTGTGTCACACCGCCGCTGCGGGTAGCAGACT
>CASDUD010000035.1 GCA_949283725.1 uncultured Ruminococcus sp. | reverse complement strand
TGCACTGTTGGCGGCGGTAAAAGCTGCACAGTAAAGCGGCATCGTGTAGGTATAGCATAAAAAGGTATATGCATGAAAAAGCAGCTGTCATAGAACAGCTGCTTTTTTGTCTATCCTCGTAAGTGGAAATGCATGGTTTGGATATGGTTGGACTGTCTGGTTTTTAAACCGCTTTACCCAGTTCATATGCTTGCTGCATGGCAGGTGTGTCCTGAATGGTACCCTTTTCATAGACATTAGCGGCGCAGATCACGCCCATTTCCCTTGCTCCTTCGACACAGTCAGCATAGCCCTTGAAACATGCTAGTGTGGTATCCGCAGAAGCGGGAGATTCGTCCGCCATAGTGGTGATGTAGTAAAATTCTTTGTTACGTACTTCTAGCCATCGAGCCACGGTGCGGTCAATGACGGCTTTAAGCTGGGCATCAATGGAATAGAAATACACCGGACTTGCCAGTACAATGACATCTGCATCAATCATCTTTTGCAGCACGTCTGCCATATCGTCTTGAATGGCGCAGACGCCTTTGCTTTTTTTGCAGTAGTAACAGCCTCGGCAGTAGCCGATTTTTTTCTCCGATACACGAATTTTTTCCACGGTATGTCCGCTTTCGATGGCCCCTTTCATAAAGGCATCGCAGAGTAGATCTGAGTTGCCGCCCTTTCTCGGGCTGCCAGATAGAATGAGTACATTTTTAGACATGGAATACCCCTCCTTATGAATTTTGCCATATAGAATGCCACTGAGTTCCTATATCAATGTACAAGGATATAGATGCAATGCGTTTATAGAAACAAGCCTTAGAAAAAACTTCTGTCATGACGCTAAATATATTATATAACATTGTCTGAAATCTGTCAACTGCGCAAAAATGCTTAAACCCATCGGTATATCTTGCTTTACACCGATGGGGGAATGTGATATAATGAAGAAAAGATAGGATCATGTGGCGGTCGTTTGATTAAAAATGTGTAGAGAGGAGGTATCAGTGATGCGGTATGTACGATTTGGAGCGTTGGCTGTTGGATTTCTCTGCCTGACCGCCTGTACGCGGACGATGGAAAATGCATCGTCTGTGACGGATTTGGCGGAGGTTTCGGTGTTCGCAATGGATACCTATATGTATCTGACTGCCTATGGGTCAGCGGCGGAGACGGCACTGGCACAGGCGGAGACCAGGATTGCAGAACTGGAGAACAAGTGGTCTGTTACCCTTGAGACCAGCGAGATCTATGCCATCAATCACAGCAAGGGTACCCCTGTGTCAGTCAGTGATGAGACGTCATCACTGCTCCGTTTTTCGCTGGATATGTCCGAACAAACGGATGGGGCACTGGATTGTACTTTGTACCCTGTGCTTTCGGCGTGGGGCTTTACCACAGGGTCGTACCAGATCCCGTCCGAAACCCTGCTGGCCCAGCGGTTTGCGCAGACAGGCTATGAAAAGGTACAGTGTAATGGCTCGACGGTCACATTGCCAGAGGGAATGCAGATCGATTTGGGGGCAGTTGCTAAGGGATATGTAGGTGACCTGCTGGCGGAGCAGCTCCGAGCGCAGCATGTTACGAGTGCTCTGCTGGATCTGGGCGGCAATATCCAAGCAGTGGGGACAAAGCCAGATGGTTCAGCTTGGCGCATTGGCCTACGCAACCCTTTTTCGGAAGAAACCTTTGCGGTATTGGAAGTGGCAGATCTTGCAGTGGTCACCTCCGGTGGATATGAGCGCTATTTTGTTGGGGAAGATGGGGAGACCTATTGGCATATCCTCGACCCGGAGACGGGACAGCCCGCCCGAAGCGGTTTGGCATCGGTGACGATTGTTGGACAAGAGGGCAGACGCTGTGATGCGCTCTCTACGGCACTGTTCGTGATGGGCAGGGAAAAAGCCGAGGCATTGTGGCGGCAGGCGGGAGATTTTGAGATGGTTCTGGTGACCGATACGGGCGAGGTATTCCTCACCGAAGGGTTAGAGGATGTGTTCTCTCTCCAGCAAGATTATGCCGATATGCCGACGGAGATCATCCGACGCTAGGTGATCTGCGTGCGCTTTTGTTATTTCGTCAAATCTTGACAGCAAACGAAATCTTTAGTATACTTGAATATAGTATCAGAAGTTTATGGCAACACCGCACAAAGATTGTGCGACAGATGCGCCGCAAAGCAAGTGCCTGTGGTACGCTGTCCAATTTTTCGTCAAATGAAACAAAAAATGGAGCGAATACTTTGTGTATTCACGAGTATTTTTGTGAAATATCCTAAAGAGCACAAGTATGACGGAAAACATGCAAGCAGTTGGCGTGCGCCCGAAGGAAGTGCCCTTGGGGTACAAAGTCGACAGACGGCCTTTGTGCGGTATTGCCTTATATCGAAAGGAGCCATAACCAAATATGACGAAAAAAGCATTGATTGCCATGAGTGGCGGCGTGGACAGCTCCGTAGCGGCACTGCTCATGCAGCAGCAGGGATATGACTGCACCGGTGTTACCATGCAGCTTTTTGACCCTGGTGCCTATGGAAAAGCGTCAGCTTGTGGCACTTCTGCGGAGATCGAGGACGCCCAGCGCATTGCGCAACAGTTACAGATGAATTTTATCGCGCTGGACTTTTCTGATGGATTTGAAGCGGAAGTGATTCGTCGCTTTGTTCACGCCTATGAAAATGGATGGACACCCAACCCCTGCATCGATTGCAACCGGCATATGAAGTTCGACCAGCTCTTTCGCTATATGCAAAATAAACAGTTGGACACGTTGGTGACTGGGCATTATGCCAGAACGCATTATGATGCTAAAACAGGCCGCTATCTGCTTCAAAAGGGATTGGAACCGGGAAAAGATCAAAGCTATGTGCTGTATCATTTGACGCAGCAGCAGCTGGCACATATCCGCTTCCCCGTGGGCGAGTTTTCTAAAGCAGACGTGCGGGAGATTGCTGAACAAAACGGTTTTTTCAATGCGGCAAAGCCCGACAGTCAGGATATATGTTTTATCCCCGACGGAGATTATGCCGCTTTTATCCAGCGGTACACAGGAAAAACACCGCAGTCTGGCTTTTTTTTGAACACAGAAGGGGCGGTAATCGGCACGCACAAGGGCGTCATTCATTACACCATCGGTCAGCGGCGAGGACTCGGAATTTCTGCGCCGCAGCCACTCTATGTGTGTGCCATTTCGGTGCGGGATAATACGGTAACGCTGGGCAAGCGGGAGGAACTCTTTGCCCGGGAACTCACAGCGGAGGCAGTCAATCTCATTGCGGTGCCATCGCTGGACACACCGATGGCAGTTACTGCAAAGGTGCGCTATCGCCATCCGGCACAGCCTGCTGTGGCGTGGCAGACATCGGACGGCAGGCTTCACGTCCGGTTCGAACAGCCCCAGCGTGCTATTACCTGCGGCCAGGCAGTTGTGTTGTACCAGGACGATATCGTGGTTGGCGGCGGCACCATCTGCGATGTACAGACATAAGGCAACACAGCACCTACGGATGGCAGTCTCCCGCAGAATCTATACAAAGAAAGTGTGATTTTATGACACTCAAAGAATTGGAACGGGGCAAATCGGCGTATGTGGTATCTGTCGGCGGCAACGGGGCACTGCGCCAGCATTTTTTGGACATGGGCATCATCCCCGGTGCAGAAATTACCATGGTGAAACTTGCCCCTATGGGGGATCCTATGGAACTGCGCATCCATAGTTATGAACTGACCCTACGGCTGGCAGATGCGGCGCAGATTACGATTGATCGTGTACATGATGCCACTGCGTACATAGGGCAGAACAACCGAAAAAAAGTTGTCGAACACCCCGGACTTGGTGAGGGCGGCAAATTCCACGTCAAGGCGGACGAACATCCTCTGCCAGAGGGTACAATACTTACCTTTGCGTTGGCGGGCAATCAAAACTGTGGAAAAACGACCCTCTTTAACCGTATTACCGGTGCGAACCAGCACGTCGGAAACTTCCCCGGCGTTACCGTAGACCGTAAGGATGGCGTGATCCAAGGGCATCCCAATACGCTGGTTACCGACTTGCCGGGCATTTATTCCATGTCTCCTTACACCAGCGAAGAACTTGTTACACGCCAGTTTGTTCTGGAAGAAAAGCCCAAGGGTATCATCAACATTGTGGATGCCACCAACATCGAGCGCAACCTCTATCTGACCATGCAGCTGATGGAACTCGACATTCCCATGGTGCTGGCACTCAACATGATGGATGAAATGCGGGAAAACGGCGGTTCCATTCTGGTCAACGAGATGGAGGCACGGCTCGGCATTCCCGTAGTGCCTATCTCGGCGGCGAAGAATGAGGGTATTGACGAACTGATCGACCATGCCATACATGTGGCACGGTTTCAGGAACGCCCGGGGCGCATCGACTTCTGCAAGGAGGATGACAGCGGTGGAGCAGTACACCGCTGTCTCCATGCCATTATGCATATGATCGAGGATCATGCCAAAGCTAGCGGCATTCCCGTTCGTTTTGCTGCCGCCAAGCTGGTGGAAGGGGATACACAGATTTTGGAAAAATTGCAGCTGACACAAAATGAAAAGGAACTGCTGGAACATATCATCCTACAGATGGAGGCAGAACGAGGACTCGACCGGGCGGCCGCTATGGCCGATATGCGGTTCAAATTTATCCAGGACATCTGCGGACAGACGGTGATTAAGCCTCACCAGAGCAAGGAGCACCTTCGCAGCACCCGGATTGACAAGCTGCTCACGGGAAAATATACTGCTATTCCTGCTTTTGTTGTCATTATGGCACTGATTTTTTTCCTCACATTCCATGTGATCGGTGCCGCCCTCTCCTCGGGGCTGGAATGGATCATCGGCTGGCTCACGGAACAGACCGACACGCTGCTTACCAGCTGGCACGTCAACGATGTGCTGCACGCCCTCATCATCGATGGCATATTCAATGGCGTTGGCAGTGTTCTGAGCTTTTTGCCCACCATTGTTACGCTCTTTTTCTTCCTCTCGCTTTTGGAGGACAGCGGCTATATGGCACGCGTCGCCTTTGTGATGGACAAGCTGCTGCGCAAAATCGGGCTCTCCGGGCGTAGCATTGTCCCGATGCTGATTGGCTTTGGCTGCACCGTTCCTGGCGTTATGGCAACCCGCACACTTCCCTCAGAACGTGACCGCAAGATGACGATCCTGCTGACACCTTTTATGAGTTGTTCTGCAAAGCTACCTGTTTATCTTTTCTTTACGGCGGCGTTTTTTCCGAAGTGGGGTGGATTGGTGATGGTGCTCCTCTATTTTGGGGGTATCTTCGTGGGAATTCTCATGGCATTTCTGATGAAAAACACTTTGTTCAAGGGCAATGCCGTGCCTTTTGTCATGGAACTGCCGAATTATCGGATGCCCGGCTGGAAAAACGTGGGGCAGCTGCTCTGGGAAAAGGCAAAGGATTTCCTACAGCGTGCCTTTACCGTCATTTTCCTTGGTACCATTGTTATCTGGTTCTTACAGACATTTGACTTCCATTTAAATGTGGTGGATGATGCCCAGAATAGTCTGCTTGCCTCAATAGCCGGTGTCATCGCCCCCATCTTCTCACCGCTGGGCTTTGGTGACTGGCGCATTTCTACTGCGCTTATTTCCGGCTTTATTGCCAAGGAGAGTGTTGTCTCGACGTTGTCTGTCCTGTTTGGTGCCACCGAAAGCCTGATGAGTGTTATTACGCCGTTGGCGGCTGTGTCCCTTCTGGTGTTCTGCCTGTTGTATACGCCCTGTGTGGCCGCTATTGCCGCTATTCGACGGGAATTGGGTGGAAAATGGGCATTCTTTGTGGTCGTTATGCAATGCGTCATCGCCTGGGTTGCCGCCTCTATCGTTCACCTGATTGGGCTGTTGATCGTGGGGTGAGATTATGCTGAGTACGATCATTGTTGGTCTGTTGCTGACAGCTGCTGTATTCGCCGCTCTGCGTCAGATTCGGAAGGGGAAAATGGGCGCTTGTGCGAACTGCACCGGCTGCTGTGCTGTCTGTCATACGCAAAAAAAGCCCCCGGGCTGTCATAAGCCCTGAGCGCAGCAGAGTATTATCGTCATAAAAACACGGCTTTCCGCGGGTATAGGATAAGCCATGTTTTTCATACATTATAGAGCGTATTTCCATAACCACAGCGGCACACTTTTTGAAATGTGCTGCGAAAAGTACGCCCGCGCTATTGTAGTGCGTCTCAAACGAAAAAGCGGCACAACTCCTAAAAGGGAGCCATACCGCTTTATGTCGTCTGAATCAGACAGTTTTCCTGTGTTTATACAAAGGAAGCAGCCTTATGCCAGCTCTGCGAAATACTTGATGGTGCGAACCATCTGGCTGGTGTAGCTGTTTTCATTGTCATACCAAGAAACTACCTGTACTTCGTACAGATCATCTGCAATCTTAGAAACCATGGTCTGCGTTGCATCGAACAGAGAGCCATAACGCATACCGATTACGTCAGAAGAAACGATCGGCTCTTCGTTGTAGCCATAGGACTCTGTAGCAGCAGCCTTCATGGCAGCGTTGATGCCGTCAACTGTAACATCTGTACCCTTTACAACAGCAGTCAGGATGGTGGTAGAACCAGTCGGAACCGGCACACGCTGTGCAGAACCGATCAGCTTGCCGTTCAGTTCCGGAATTACCAGACCAATTGCCTTTGCAGCACCAGTGGAGTTCGGAACGATGTTGGCAGCACCAGCTCTTGCTCTTCTCAGGTCACCCTTTCTGTGCGGACCGTCCAGGATCATCTGGTCACCGGTGTACGCATGAATGGTGCTCATGATACCGCTCTGGATCGGTGCATAGTCATTCAGAGCCTTTGCCATCGGAGCTAGGCAGTTGGTGGTGCAGGATGCAGCCGAGATGATGGTATCATCCTTAGTCAGTGTTTCGTGGTTTACATTGTACACGATGGTCGGCAGATCGTTGCCAGCCGGTGCAGAAATAACAACCTTCTTTGCGCCAGCATCGATGTGTGCCTGTGCCTTTGCCTTAGAAGTATAGAAACCTGTGCATTCCAGAACTACGTCTACGCCGATTTCGCCCCACGGCAGTTCAGCCGCATTGGCTTTTGCATAGATCGTCAGGGTCTTTCCGTCTACTGTGATTGTGCCTGCTTCGTCATCGGCTGTCACGGTGTGCAGATTTTCACCGATTTTGCCGCAGTAACCGCCCTGAGCGGTATCGTACTTCAGCAGATGTGCCAGCATAGAGGGCTTGGTCAGGTCGTTGATTGCAACTACCTCATACCCTTCTGCACCGAACATCTGACGGAATGCAAGACGACCGATACGGCCAAAACCATTGATAGCAACTTTTACGGACATTGGAATTACCTCCTAGATTTTTGTGACAGCACTGCACAAAGCTGGCTAGGGCTGCCTTACACTTCTATTGTACACCATTTTCCAGAGAAATTCAAGCACTTTCTGAAAAAAAGCCCTAGTTCTTTTTGCAACTTCTCTCAATTTCTACGTTTTGTGGAAATTTACCACTTGTAATTTGTATATTTTACACAAAATCCAGGTTTTTCGCAAAAATCCCGAGATTTGTATTTTCATATTTTGAATTTTGTAGTATAATATATGGGAGAAACTAAAAAGACAGCTCAGCACAATAAATAGAAATAGAATATATGGCAGTATATTATATGTTAGGGCTTGTTTGAAAAAATCCATACATTCTTATAAATGCCCATAAACCGCCGTCTGCGTCGCCGAAGATCTTTGCTAGGCGAAAGACTGCCTGCGGAACTTCTCTTAGCATCCATGATTTCTGGGCATTTTTCCGAACACAGCCATTTTTCAAACAGGCTCTAGCAACCCTGCAAAAACATATGGAGTGGCTTTGCACGCCGTTTGACGCAGCGATGCTCAGCCATATCGAATTTTCCCACAAATTAGGAGGCCACTTTATGCAGCAATCTCAACGTCAATGGTTTCAAAACTGGTATAAAAACAGCAGCGATTATATTTTTCTTTTTCACGAAACAGAAAACACTTGTGTTTGGCAGAACCGGGAATGCTCGTTTTTCTCTGACATACTTGCGATACTGGCTGAACCGCCCGCCAGCGGGACATATCCTTTTCAGGGGGCGCTTCACACCGTGACCGTCCAGTCATGCACCCTTGACCAAACTGCCTATCGCTTTGTTCAGATCGGTGCTGTTTCAATGGAACAGCTTCAGTACCAAGATATAGATTGGATGCATCAGGCGGAAAATCAAGTGGCAGAAGTTCGGGAACAGGTTTTTGGGATCACCAATGCCGTTGCCGCCTTATACGAAGGGTTGGATGACTGTAAGGAAGAGCACCCATCCATGTTGCTCGAAGCACAGTGGCAGCATCTCAATCGAATCAGGAACAGCTGCTGCCGAATTTTACAGCCCTCCATCCTGCTGTTGGAGCAGTGCAAGTATTATCAAAAACGAGAGACGCAGGCAGAGACGATTTTTCTGGATTTGCAAATGTCGAATTTTGTCCAAGCTTGTCGAAGCATATTGGGTGTAACAGTGAAAGTCACACTGGAAGCCGGGGATCATCTTTGCGTTCAGGTGCATCCCCAGCGGCTGGAATATGCTTTGCTGTGTCTGATGCTGCACATCTTTGCTGAGCATCCGGAGATAACAAATATGCAGTGGGAGGTCATAGGTAAAGGAGAACAAGTTCTCCTGCGCTGCAGCGCCACCGCTATGGGGGATGACGATACACAAAGTCTATATCACCGGACGCGCGAAACACTCTATTCTACCCGGCTCTCTGCGCCAACGAAGCAGATCCTGCGCTTATTCTGTGAGACCTACCAAGTGATGATGCTATATGCAGACACGGATCAGGGGCATATTTTTACACTGCAATTCCAGCGGCATCATCCGGGGAAATCCTTTTCTTTAAAGAGTCCAGCACGCCGCATCCAAAATGAGATGTTCTCTCCCTTTCAAATTTTCTTATCCAATATTGCTGACTATCGTTTTTATTAGAGCGCACGTATCTAGGTTGTGTTGACACGAAGCCCAACTCCGCATCTTTTGGGTAAAATTTTACGCAGGATGCGTGAAATTTGTGCTCGAAAATCTGCGCATTATTTTCGTGTCAGCACGCTCTAAAATAAAAGTAGTATCATAAAAACAGCACCGATCTCCAATGATAGGGACAGCGGTGCTGTTTTTTATATCTATTGTTAGAAACTATTTGATATCCTGCCGTGCATAAGCGGATATGAAACAGGCATTTAGGGCAATAGGCATTCTTTGTGCGGTATTGCTCTCGAGCGTATGGAGCGTGCGGTCAGTTCTCATCTGTGTTGGTATTGGATGTACTATCTGCGGAGTTGTTGTCTGCCGACTCCGTATCGGAGGGAACGCCCACCAAAATGGATGAATCAGACGAGACCACGTTGGGATACTGTCCATCCCATTTTTCAATCTGCTGATATTGCAAAACATTCTGACTAAGCGATTCGTTAAGTTTGCGGTTGGCTTCTGCTTCTGCCTCTGCCTTCTGCCGAATGGCATCGGCCTCTGCCTGTGCTGCAATCACCTTTTTCTCTGCCTCGGCTTCCGCTTCGATAATCTGTTGTTCCTTCTCCGTCTCGGCACGCAACTTGTTCTGCTCAGCTACCTGTTTTTGTTCGATTGCCGCATTAAATTCCTCGGAAAAGTCAAAGTTCACAATGTTGAACTTATCGATGACAATGCCGTACTCTGAGACTTTTTTGGAGAGCGTCTCGCTGATTTCATCGCCTACGGCGGAGCGTTTGGTAATCAACTCCTCTGCGGTATACTGTGCTGTCACCGCTTTCACTGCCTCCTGAATGGCGGGCTGCAATACAGTATCTGCATACTGTTCTCCGATGGTCTTATAAATCTGGGCAGACGCACTCTGGGTCACATGATAGTTGATCGCCACACCGCTGGAGACGGTCTGGAGGTCACGCGAAACGCTGTTGGAATTGATTTCTGTCTTTTGGATTTTATTGTTCATCACCACGACCTGCTGGGCAAAGGGCAGTTTAAAGTGTAGCCCCTCGTTCAGTACCTGATCGCTAACTTTTCCAAGGGTTACAACGACCCCTGTGTGACCTGCCGGCACAATGGTCATCGCACTGCCGATCACGACAGCCGCCGCAATCAGCAGCACCAGTAAAATCACCAATGCCTTGATCTTTTTAGATTGTAGTTTCATATAGACTCCTTTTTTCTATAAAACAGAGCAAATTCTCAATCTCCCCAGCTGGGGGGAGTACCTGCCGCAGACGAAGCATAATACAGCAAAATCTTGAAAGCATCTGTTGTATCAATCGAATCATCTCGATTGACATCAGCTGCTGCAAATGCTGCATTTTCCGCTTTCACTGAACTACCGTCCGTAAACATCACTTGCTCATAGCCAGCTGACTGGCGTGCATAGTATTGTAAAACCGCAAAGGCATCAAAGGTATCAATTGCATCATTGGCATTGACATCGCCCCGAGTATAAACCAGATAGGTCAGCTTCACCTCTGCCATGCCTTCCCACTGTGCCGGTACTGTATCCACAACAACTGTGCTGGTTGCGACCTCTGTTACATCCCGTGCCTCGCCCTCTTCTAATGTCGTTGTGAGCCTAAAAGAAGAAGAACTAAAGTTGAGTGAAAAGCCCGGATCGAGTACAACAAACGAGGGAGCCGTATAGCTGCACAGGGGGTCTGCCACATCCTGCACCGTGAAGGTAAAGAAAGAGTTATATGGCGTCAAAAAGCCGTTTGCTTCCGACTGTGTCACATCATATTCACAGCTGTCTAGCGCGAATCGATACGATCCATCTTCCTCCAAAATCGTGTCATAATAGGGGATCACACCATCAAGTGTGTGTTTCTCGACCAGTACCCGTACATCCCGATCTCCTGTGACGTTCACCGACAGTGTACCCACACTGTCCGAGAGGTACGCACTATCCGGAATGATAATAGTATCGGATTCGGCGACGGCATGAAGTCCCGGCAGTAAAAGACTGCTGCACAGCACACCCGCTACAATGCTTGCCAATTTTCTATGCATTCGTTTCATGGTTTTCCCTCCATACCTTCTTCTCCGCTGCGCTTGCCCCAGCAAAATATATGATTTCTCACTTTGAACAACGCTGGCGATATTGTTTCTTTCATGTTACCATATTTTATATCTCTTGTCAAGTGACAGCGATTGACATTTTCCCTAAAATTCAGTATAATATAAGGCATATACCCACACCATATGATGCAGCTGCACTTGCGTGGCAGTTGCCAAAGGAGGACTTCAGATGTATCAACTGGCTATTTTTGATTTGGATGGCACGCTTATCAACTCCATTCAGGATTTGGCGGATGCTATCAATGTTTCACTGGAACAGATGCACTATCCCACGCACCCATTGGATGCCTTTTATCACTTTGTGGGAAACGGTGTGCCGAAACTGTGCCAGCGGGCACTGCCCGAAAATGTCCCGTCGGAACAAGTGGAGGAATTGCTTCGTCGATTCAGTGCCTATTACAATACCCACTGTCTGGACAAGACACGTCCCTATCCTGGTATTTTGGAAATGCTGGAAACGCTCCGGCAACAGGGCGTTAAGCTGGCGGTGGCATCTAACAAGTCGGAATCTTTTGTCCAGTCCATTGTACAGCACCTTTTCCCAAAAGAACCCTTTGCCCTTGTCATAGGCGCATCAGATAGTCATCCTAAAAAGCCCGCACCTGATATGGTGTATTACATTATGGAAACCTGTGGCATTTCGTCGGCACAGACGGTCTATATTGGTGACTCAGATGTGGATATTCTAACCGCCCGGAACGCCGGGGTTCACTCCATCGGATGCGCCTGGGGGTTTCGGGGCACAGTGGAATTGCAGCAGGCAGGGGCGGACTGGTTGGTACAGAACCCAGAAGAATTGGTGAAGTACCTGTGTCCCCGCTGCTGCGTTTGAACGTATATTTCCAGTTTTCTTGTACAAGGGGCTTGACAGTTTGTAGACTTTGGCATATAATAAAGCGTAGGAACAGTATGCTTGGTGTGCTTTTGGAACGAGCAGGGCACACCCGCCTTTCCGTACTGTCCCTCGGACAAGCTGGGCTGCACCAAATCCTGTTTTATACAAATCAAATATATTTTTTTGTTCCACACCAGGATTTTTTGTATTTCCGGCGGGTCATTCTTTGCTTTGTGCCTTGTCTATATGACAGGGCTTTTTTTCTGCCCACCTGCGGTTCGTGTGCAGAGTGCTGCCTGATGGCCGATGCTGTTGTTATGGAGATTTTTTGCCCCGTAAAATTTGTAATCTTAAAATCAGATGTGCCATTTTTTCGGGAAATTTGATTTTAGAATTATTTTTCAAAGAAAATAAATTTTGGGGAAATTTTTCATTGAAAAAATTAGGAAAGTGGTGTATAATATTTACTGTCTAAAGTACGTGTACAACTGTTCGAAGAAAAGGTACATTCTTATGGACACAAGGACAACATTTATGTGGATAGAGAGACAACTCTGTACAAAAGCCATCTGGTGACTTCGGATAGATTTGTCTCGCCATATCCGTGACAGAATTTTGTAAACATTTTTATCATTCAACAGGAGGAGATTCCCATGGCATTTACATTTCAGAATGCATACCTGCAGGGTGTGTATGACAGCGTAGTAAAGCGTAACAGCAATGAGCCGGAGTTTTTGCAGGCAGTCGGCGAGGTACTGATGTCTCTCGAACCGGTTGTAGCAAAGGATCCGTCTTATGAGACAAACGGCGTCATCGACCGCATCGTAGAGCCGGAGCGCCTGATCCAGTTCCGCGTTTCTTGGGTAGACGACAATGGCAAGGTACAGGTAAACCGTGGTTTCCGCTGCCAGTTCAACTCTGCAATCGGTCCGTACAAGGGCGGTCTGCGTCTGCACCCATCTGTATGCGCATCCGTTATCAAGTTTCTGGGCTTTGAGCAGTTTTTCAAGAATGCGCTGACTACGCTCCCGATGGGCGGCGGCAAGGGCGGTTCGGACTTTGATCCAAAGGGCAAGTCGGACGGTGAAATCATGCGTTTCTGCCAGAGCTTTATGACTGAGCTTTCGAAGCACATCGGCGCAGACACCGACGTACCGGCTGGTGATATCGGCACGGGCGCACGGGAAATTGGCTATATGTTTGGTCAGTACAAGAGACTGCGCAACGAATTTACCGGCGTACTTACTGGTAAGGCACTGTCCTATGGCGGCTCGCTTGTTCGTACAGAAGCCACCGGTTATGGCCTGCTGTATTTCACTGAAGAGATGATGCAGTGCATGAAAAACGATAGCATGGCTGGCAAGACTGTTGTCGTTTCCGGTTCTGGTAATGTGGCTATCTATGCTACCGAAAAGGCACAGGAGATGGGCGCAAAGGTTGTGGCACTGTCCGACTCGAACGGCTATATCTATGATCCGAACGGCATTCAGTTGGATGTAGTAAAGCAGATCAAGGAAGTAGAGCGCGGACGTATCAAGGAATATGCAGATCGCGTTTCGAGTGCAACCTATACTGAAGGCTGCAAGGGCATTTGGACAATTCCGTGTGACGTGGCACTGCCGTGTGCAACCCAGAATGAGATCGATGGCGAATCTGCTGACATCCTGCTGAAGAATGGCGTACAGGTTGTAGCCGAAGGTGCCAATATGCCGTCCACACCGGAAGCCATTGACAAGTTCCTGGCCGCTGGCATTCTGTTTGGACCGGCAAAGGCTGCCAATGCAGGCGGCGTTGCCACATCGGGTCTGGAAATGTCTCAGAACAGCGAGCGTCTGTCTTGGACTTTCGAAGAAGTGGATGCAAAGCTGAAGAATATCATGATCGACATCTTCCACAATGCATATGACCGCTCTAAGGAATACGATGTAGAAGGCAACCTGGTTGTAGGTGCAAACATCGCTGGTTTCCTGAAGGTAGCCGATGCTATGAAGTGGCAGGGCGTGGCATATTAATGCCAAGTGCATTCTGATAGAATCAGAAATAAAATCATACAGCTCGTTTTCGGTAAAATCTGCCGAAAGCGGGCTGTTTTGCTGCATCAGTACTTTCCACGGACGGGCAGGCATACACTTATGTAAATTGCCATACAATAAAATACAATAAAAATCCCCCTAGAGGTGATATACTTATGCGAACCAGACGAGATCCCACCCCCAGAAGTATCTGGGATACCCGCTTTGGCTATCTGTTCCCTGCACTGTGCATCGGCTGCCTGATCCTTTTTGCAGGACTTATCATTGTCGCTGGGCTGATGTTGCTGGCAGATGGATCAGAACGGGTGCTGTCTATCCTCGCTGGACTGGTACTGGCAGCATCTGGCTATGGCATGGGCTATTTTGCCGGATTCCATCGCCGACGGCAGGGGCTTCGCACAGGACTGTACTGCGGTTTGTTGTTGGCGGTTATTTTATGGATTTTCGGTATGGCGTGGCAGCAAATTGGCGGGGGCATCCTGCGGCCAGTGTGCCTTTGCCTGTTCAGTATGTGGGGTGGCATCGCTGGCGTCAACCGGAAGCATAATCGTCCGCCCCGCTGAAACTAGAGCATGTTCACATAAAATAGATGTGCGTATACGTTTATGTGAACACAGATTCTAAATAGATGGAACAACATCTTTCAAGAAAAAATATGTAATATTGTAAATTTTTTTCGGGCGTTGGGTAGAATACTTGAAAATTGCAGTAGATTGTGTTATAATAAAGAAAATTCTTTTGGGGAGGGTTTCAGATGAAGCATATCAAGACCATTAATGCAGCAAACTTGAAGGCAACTGCTGCAAAGGGCGGCTGTGGGAAGTGTCAGGCATCTTGCCAGTCTGCCTGCAAAACATCCTGCACAGTGGCAAATCAGAAGTGTGAGCACTAAGCGTAGCGCACAGGGCAGAATGCGAATCACAGTGTTCGCAGCATAAGAAGGGGGACAGCGGATGTCCCTTTTTTTCGGCAACACCGCACAGCTTCCTGTGCCGTGTTGCTTTTGCATTATGGAAAAATTGGTCAGCGTGTGTTTGGAAACTTCGTTTGTATAGGCATAGTGTCAACACGACCTGGGTATGCACGAAAAGCTATCCAATACGCGCGCAGAGCCTGCCAGCATATGGCGGCGCGGGAAATGAGGAAATAGCGTATGATCCATAAGTATAAACTAGGCGACTATAACGTAGTGCTGGACGTAAACAGCGGTGGCGTACATATCGTGGACGAGCTGACATATGATATGTTGGACAATGTGGCGCCGCCCTTTGCACCGGTATGTCCAGACGAGGTGGTGGAAAAGCTGTCCCGGTTCTATGACCCGGCGGAGATTCACTCTTGCTATGCAGAGGTGCTGGAAGCATATGCGGCAGGTATTCTTTTTTCGCCGGATGACTATGAACAGTATGCCAACTTTGCAGTGGCCTCCCCTGTGAAGGCGATGTGTCTGAATATCGCCCACGACTGCAACTTGCGGTGTGAATACTGTTTTGCCTCTACGGGCGATTTCGGAGAGGGCAGAAAGCTGATGTCCTTTGAAACAGGAAAAAAAGCTGTGGACTTCCTGCTGCAAAACTCCGGCGATCGAGTGAATTTGGAAATGGACTTCTTCGGCGGCGAGCCGCTGATGAACTGGGACGTGGTCAAGCAAATCGTAGAGTATGCCCGAAGTCAGGAGCCCATCTATCACAAGCGGTTTCGCTTTACCATTACTACAAATGGAATATTGCTGACAGACGATAAAATTGACTATATCAACCGGGAAATGTCCAATGTCGTGTTGTCTATCGATGGCAGAAAAGATGTCAACGACCGGATGCGTCCCCGCGTAGATGGGACAGGTTCCTATGATAAGATTCTCCCGATGTACAAAAAGCTGGTACAGCAGCGGGGCGATAAAGAATATTATGTGCGGGGGACTTATACAAAGTACAACTTAGACTTTGCCGATGATGTCTTTGCGCTGGTAGAGGCCGGCTTTGATCAGGTGTCGGTAGAGCCGGTTATCGCTGACCCAAAGGAACCATATGCCATCACAGAGGCGGATCTACCCCAAATTTTTGCTGAATATGAACGGCTTATGCAGAAAATTTTAGATTATGAGGCCACAGGCAAGAGGTTCAACTTTTTCCACTTTATGCTGGATCTCGACCAAGGTCCCTGCGCCATCAAGCGGTTGCGGGGCTGCGGCTGCGGCAATGAATATGTGGCGATCACGCCAGATGGAGATATTTATCCATGCCACCAGTTTGTGGGAGAAGCGGATTACAAAATGGGCAATGTGGACGATGGTACTTTCCGTCAGGAAATGAAGGCTGACTTTGCCAAGACGCACATCTACAGCAAACCGGATTGCCGGAATTGCTGGGCAAGATTTTATTGCAGCGGCGGCTGTAATGCCAACAACTATCAATATACCGGTGATATTCATAAAGCGCATAAACTCTCCTGTGAAATTGAGAAAAAGCGGCTTGAATGTGCCATTGTTTTAAAAGCCATTCGTATGGAACGAGAGGAACAAAATGCATGAAATCCATCCGCAAAATCATAGGGTGATTCGTCTGTTTGTTTTTTTGTATTGGTTTCATCCTAGTGGTTCTCCTTTGGACAGGCGTTCTTCAGTGCAATGGCATAGCTGCCCGGAAGTATGCTGTGCATGGTGTAGATGTTTCCGAGTATCAGGGTGAAATCGACTGGGAGACGCTGGCAGGCGAGGATATCACCTTCGCCTTTATCAAAGCTACCGAAGGAAGCAGCTATGTAGACCCCCGGTTTTCCTACAACTGGGAAAATGCGGCGAAAACGGAACTGCGCATCGGTGCATGTCATTTTTTTAGCTTTGACAGCAGCGGTGATACCCAGGCAGAAAACTTTATCCAGACTGTGCCGTCTGTTCAAGATATGCTGCCGCCAGTGGTGGATGTGGAATATTACGGTAGCTATCGAAAAAATGCGCCTGACAGGGAAAAAACTATACAAGAACTTACATTGTTGCTGCAATCACTGGAAGATGCTTATCAAATTCAGCCCATACTTTATATTACGCATGATACTGCCTGGCTGGCGCAGGTGTTTCCTACCTATGCTTACTGGATTCGTGATGTATATAGCAGTCCATCTGACGCCTATCCAGCATGGACATTCTGGCAGTATTCCAATCGGCTCCGGCTGGAGGGATATGATGGGGAAGAACGATTTATCGATGGGAATGTCTACATTGGATCCGAAGCGGATTTTGCTGCCTTTGGGCAGACCAATTGAGGGAGATATCATGGTGGAAGGATTAGCATAGGCATTCTCTGTCTTTGTTAGAGTCTATAGAGTTCATCCCTATACCCAAAACAGCACCGCATATCCGAAATAACCGGGTATGCGGTGCTGTTTTATTAAAATCTATATTGCGATTGCGGCAGCAATGTCGTTATATCAAATCAAAATGCTTTAACGCTTTTTCCAAACCATCTGCTTGTAGGCTTTCCGTAATATAATCGGCATACGGGTGGAGCATCGAATCGTCGCCCATGGCGATGCCCGTTCCGGCAAGTTCCAGCATCGGACGGTCATTGAGACTGTCACCAATGGCATACACCTGTGCGGGCGTGGCGTGGAGCAGTGCCAGCATCTTTTGCATACCAGTGGCTTTGGAACAGCCGCATGGTACCATTTCTGCAAAGCCATTGCCCCGATCAATGTAATCGAACTTTCCCTGAATGCCTGCCTGAAAGCTTTTCAAATCGCTTGCCGCGTCATACCAGATGACGAATTTATCTATGCACCAGTCCGGTGATGTTGGCACGGGATAGAATGCCGTGTGCTTTTGGTCATAGTGTTCTAAGAGGGACGCCAGTCCCGGCAGCATTCTTGCCGTTTCATCGTAATAGATGGCATTACTGCATTCATACAATACTGCGACACCCGTGCGGTGTACCAGTGTTTCGATAGCACGACTAACTGCCGGGGTCTGGACGATATGGAATATTGTTTCTCCATTATATTCCATCTCGGTGCCACAGCCGTAGATATAGCCGTCGAAGCCGATCTTCCGAATGATGGTATCCACATTCATGGCGGTGCGCCCAGTGTTGACAAAGGTGAGATGGCCTTTTTCTCGTGCTGCACGAATGGCACGCACGGCAGAATCCGGCAAAAAACCGTCCTCAGAAATAATTGTCCCGTCAATGTCAAAGAAAATGAACTTTTGCAAGATGTATCTTTCCTCATTTCATGTAGTGAACTTCCGGTGGGCGTTGGCTAGGTTATCCAAAAATGTTGCACTTTCCGCCCGTGTGTGAAACACATAGAGCTGCTTGTCCTCCGCCGCGCATAAAAGCCGCAGGATTTCTGGGCGCTTCTCTGTGCGAAACCGTCGAATGGAGTCTAGGAATTCATAGTCTTTACCCTGTTCCACCCACGGCATATCTTCCCGGGGCTGCCCGATGCGCGAAATAGCACTTTCTAGGCAAAGTTTCATCGGATAATCGAGCCAGAACACCGTGTCGCAAAATTCCAGCCGCCGGAGGATGGTGCTCTGATAGTTGCCGTCGATAATCCAGCGATCCTGCTGGAGAATCTGCTCTAGGGTCTGATCAAATTCCGTTCGGGTAGCGGTAGTTCTGTCCGGCTTGTGATAGATCATATCCAAATAGTACAGAGGCAGTCCGGTGTAGTCTCGCAGTGCTCGTGCAAAGGTACTCTTTCCGCTGCCGGGACAGCCGATGA